>JAFSWT010000115.1 GCA_017444395.1 Schwartzia sp. (in: firmicutes)
GCTGAATATCCCGGGCATCAAGCGCATCCGCTTCTTCATGACCTTCGGCCAGAGCTATCTGACGCATCTGAAATGCCTGGAGAACGTCGGCATGACCTCCATCGAGCCCATCGACTTCGAGGGGAAGAAAATCGTGCCGCTGCAATTCCTGAAAGCGGTGCTGCCTGACCCGGCCAGCCTCGGCCCGCGCACGAAGGGCAAGACGAACATCGGCTGCATCTTCCGGGGCAAGAAGGACGGCAAGGAAAAGACCTATTACCTTTACAATGTCTGCGACCATCAGGAATGCTACAAGGAGGTCGGCTCCCAGGCCATTTCCTACACCACCGGCGTACCGGCGATGATCGGCGCCATGCTGGTGATGAACGGCACCTGGAAAGGGCCGGGCGTGTTCAACATCGAGGAATTCGATCCCGACCCCTTCATGGAGGCGCTGAACAAGTGGGGCCTGCCCTGGCAGGAGAGCCACGATCCGAAGCTGGTGGACTGAATGGATATCGGCATCGGAAAAGACGACCTCCCGCGGATGGAACGCGTCTGGCGCGAGGTGCCGACGCCCGCCTACGTGGTGGATAAGACAAGGCTGCGGCGCAATCTCGAATGCCTGGCCCAGGTGAAGCGGGACACCGGCTGCAAGATTCTGCTGGCGCAAAAGGCGTTCTCGATGTTTCATTTCTATCCGTTGTTCTGGCAGTATCTCGACGGCAGCGCCGCCAGCGGGCTCTATGAGGCGCGGCTGGGCAAAGAGGCCATGGGTGGCGAAGTCCACGTCTTCGCGCCCGCCTTCCGGGAGGACGAATTCCCGGAAATCGCGGCGACGGCCGATCACATCGTCTTCAATTCCTTTTCCCAATGGAAGAAGTACCGGACGGCGGCGCTGGCGGCGGGCTGCGTCTGCGGCCTGCGGGTGAATCCGGAACATTCGACGCAGGAGACGCCGATTTACGATCCCTGCGCCCCCGGCTCCCGGCTCGGCGTGCGGCGGGCGGACTTTGACGAGGCGGCGCTCGACGGCATCAGCGGGCTGCATTTCCACACCCTCTGCGAGCAGGGGGCGGAGCCGCTGGCGGAAACGCTGGAAGCCTTTGAGGCGAAGTTCGGTGAATTCCTGCCGCGGATGCAGTGGGTGAACCTCGGCGGCGGCCATCATATCACGAAACCCGGTTATAACATCGCGCTGTTGGAGCGTTGTATCCGCCGGCTGCGGGAACGCTACGGCCTGACGGTGTATCTGGAGCCGGGGGAGGCGGTGGCGCTGCGGGCCGGCGAACTGGTGACGACGGTGCTGGACATCGTGCCGGCCGAAGTGCCGGTCGCCATCCTCGACACCTCCGCCGCCTGCCATATGCCCGACGTGATTGAGATGCCCTACCGCCCGCCGCTCTTTGGTGCCGGGGAGCCGGGAGAGTATCCCCATACGTACCGGCTGGCCGGGCCCACCTGTCTGGCCGGGGACATCATCGGCGACTATTCGTTTCCCCGCCCACTGCTCCCCGGCGACCGGCTGGCCTTCGGCGACATGGCCATCTATACGATGGTGAAGAACAACACCTTCAACGGCATGGCCCTGCCGGCCATCATCGCCGTGGAGGGGGAAACGTGGCGGATTGTCCGGCAATTCGGCTACGAGGATTTCAGGAATCGTTTGTCGTGAAATGAAAAAGGAGAGCAGCCCCGCGCTTCTCTCCTTTTTCGTTTTCCGTTATCCCCGGGAAAACTTAATTTCCTTTATGATTTTTTCATTTTTCCCTGCTATACTGCGGGGCGACAGGAGGGAAGCGCATGAAATACCTGCGGATGGTGAAGGCGGTGGATTGGATCATCGCTGCGGTGGCGGCGGTGCTGTTGCCGCAGATGGATTTCAATAATATGACAATTCCCGGTGTGCTCTACCTCACAGCTTTCATCATGTGGCTGGGTATGCTGCTGATCCGGCTCTATCTGCAGGCGACGAAGGCGCGGCGCGAGGTGCCGGCGCCTTCGCGGGCGGAAAGGCGGCGGAAAGCGGGCCGGGTTTGACAACCGGCACGGAAATCCCTATACTAGAAGAAAACCTATCACGATAAGAAACAGGAGGGCCGAATTTATGCTGAAGGACGGAAAGATTTGGATGGCGCAAAACGACCAGGGGGAGGATATGTTCATCCTGCCGAAGATGGCGAACCGCCACGGACTGGTGGCCGGCGCTACCGGCACCGGCAAGACGGTCACGCTGAAGGTGATGGCGGAAGCCTTCAGTGATATGGGCGTTCCCGTCTTCATGGCCGACGTGAAGGGCGACATCGCCGGCATGCTTTGCCCCGGCACCGATACCCCCGATATGCAGAAGCGCATCGAGAAGTTCGGCCTGGCGGCGGCGGGCTTTGAATACAAGGGCTGCCCGGTGACGCTCTGGGACATCTTCGGCAAGAACGGCATCCAGCTCCGGACGACGATTTCCGAGATCGGCCCGGTCCTTTTGGCGCGAATTCTGGACCTCAACGACCTCCAGAGCGCGTTGCTCTCCATCATTTTCAAGATTGCCGACGACAACGGGCTTTTGCTCATCGACACGAAGGACATCAAGGCCTGCGTGAATTACATCCAGGATCACCGGGCGGAATTCGAGGCGGACTACGGCAAGATGAGCCCGGCCTCGCTTTCTGCCATCACCCGCGCCATCGTGGCCATGGAACTGGCGGGCGGCGACGTGTTCTTCGGCGAACCGGCGCTGAACATCAACGACTGGTTGGCGCAGGACATGGGACGGGGCATGATCAACATCCTCGACAGCGAGAGCCTCATCAATAACGGCAAGCTCTATTCCACTTTCCTGCTCTGGATGCTCAGCGAGCTCTTCGAGCGTCTGCCGGAGGTCGGCGACTTGGCAAAACCGAAGATGGTATTCTTCTTCGACGAGGCGCACCTGCTGTTCGACGGCGCTTCCAAGACGCTCCTGGACAAGATTGAGCAGGTAGTGAAGCTGATTCGCTCGAAGGGCGTCGGTGTCTATTTCTGCACCCAGAACCCGCGGGACATCCCCGACGGCGTGCTGGCGCAGCTCGGCAACAAGGTGCAGCACGGATTGCGCGCCTATACGCCGGCGGAGCAGAAGGCCATCAAGGCAGCGGCGGCCTCCTTCCGCGAGAATCCCGCCTTCAACGCCGTCGAGGTCATCACCTCCCTGGGCACCGGCAAAGCGCTGATTTCGTTCCTCGGGGAGGACGGCGTGCCGGGTATGGCGCAGAAAGTGTCCATTCTGCCGCCGCAGTGCAGCATGGGCGGCATCACCGAGGGCCAGCGCGACAACGCCATCAAGGGCAGCCTGCTTTACGGCAAGTACGCCGAAAGCTACGACCCCGATTCCGCTTATGAGTTCCTGATGCGCCAGGGACAGGAGGAGGCCGCGGCGAAAGAGCAGGCGAAGGCTGAGGCGGCCCGGGCGAAGGAAGAGGAACGGCTGGCCAAGGAGCAGGCGAAGGAAGATGAGCGGCTGGCGAAGGCCCAGGCCCGCGAAGAGGCCCGGCTGGCCCGGGAAGAAGCCAAGCTGCAGGAGAAACTGGCCAAGGAGGCGGAAAAGCAGGCGCTGGCTGAAGAAAAGGCCAAACAGAAGGTCATCAAGTCCGTGGGCACCAGTGTCCTGGGGACGGTGGGCCGGGCCGTTGGCAAGACCGTCGGCGACAGCGTTGGCGGCACTTTCGGCAAGAGCCTGGGCGGCAATCTCGGCGCCAGCCTGGCGCGAGGTCTCTTTGGAACGCTGTTCAAGGGCTGACGGCGGGACTCGGTGGCTTGTGAGCGTTGCGAAGCGGAGAATGTTGCGCCTTTTGCCATTCTTTCTCCTGCTGGCCTTTCTCATCACCGGTTGCGCCGGGAGCTTTCCCTTCGGCGCCGCCGGGCCGGAAACGCCGCCTCCGGCGGAGCCACTGACGGTCAAGGTTTTGGACGTGGGCCAGGGAGAGGCCATCCTGATACGCACGCCGGAACAGACTGTCCTTCTGGACACCGGCGATACGAGCGAGCGCCAGAAGCTCCGGGCAGCGTTGAATAAAGAAGGCGTCCGGACCATCGACAAGCTCATTGTCAGCCACCCGCACCGCGACCACCTCGGCGGTGCCGAGACGGTGTTCCGGTATTTCCAGGTTAAATCTGTCTATGACAACGGCCAAATCACAACCTCAAAGCTCTACCGGGACTATCTGAAAACGATTCAGCGAAAGGACCTTCCCTATCACTCGCTGAAAGACGGCGACACGCTGGATTTCGGCGGCGGCGTGACGTTTCACGTACTGGGCCCGACGGAGGCCATGCTGGCGGAAAGTGAAGCGCCCGGCGCCAAACGCGATTTGAACCGCAATTCGCTTATTGCCCGCCTGACGGTGGGCGGTTTCGCCATGCTGCTCACCGCTGACGCCGGGGAAGAAGCCGAGATTGGCCTTCTGGAACGGCATCCGGCGGAGGCGTTGCGCTGTCAGGTGTTGAAGGCCGGCCATCACGGCAGTAAGACCGCGTCCAGCGCGTCTTTCCTTCGGGAGACAGCGCCGGAATGGGCGGTGATTTCCTGCGGGGCGGCCAACGAGTACCATCTGCCCCATCCTTCGACGCGCCAGCGGTTCGAGGCGCAGGACATCGCTTTTTACCGCACCGACCGCAACGGGACCATCACCGTCGTTACCGATGGCCGGACTTACACCATGACGACAGAGCGCGGCGCGGCAAACGACGCCACGGAGAATTGACATTCAGTCACAGCAGAAAGCTTCACCAAATTACGGAAAGGACGTATTCATGACGATACAGGCAGTAATCGATCGCTACGAGGGAGACAGAGCCGTTCTGCTCCTGGGGGAAAAGGAATCGGCATCGGCGGTCTTCCCGTCCGCTTTCCTTCCTCCGGGAACCGACGAAGGCGATCATCTGAAAATCACCATTACCCGGGACCGGCGGGCCACCGCCAGGGCCGGCCGAGAAGCAGCATCGTTGCTGGCGGCGCTGCGGGAGAGAAACTCATGAGGCGGCTCATAGGCGGCGTACTGCTGTTGCTGTTCGCCCTGCTCTGGCTGCTGCCGGGAACAGGTCTTGCCGCGCCGGCACCACGTATTCTCGCCTTCAAGCAAAAAGTGATGAAGGAAGCGGATGGAACGCCGTATCTCCATTGCGAAATCGGTTTTTCCGACGCCCCGCAGTTCACGGTGAAAGCCGGCGGCCTGCTGTACCCGACACGGGTCCTCATCGACCTGCCGGGAATGAGCCCCGGCGATATGGACCCGGAGATTGAGCTGAAGGGGAAGAAGTTCGCCCGCCTTCTCGAAATCAATGAAGCGGCGGGACATACCTTCCTTACTTTCACCACTGTCGGCCCGGCCGTTGACGAAAGCTGTCGGACAATGCTGGTCCGGGGAAAGGAGCAAAGCCAGCTGAAGCTGAAGGCTCCCTTCATCCTGATGGTCGATCTTTTCGACGGACCCTATAAACCAGTGGACCGGGTGGACGGCGTACAGGGGCACATCATCGTGCTCGACCCCGGTCACGGCGGCCTTGATACCGGCGCCATCGGCCCCGACGGACTCATGGAAAAGGACGTGACCCTGGCGGTATCGACGAAACTCCGGGATATCCTCGAAGCCTCGGGCGCTAAGGTGGCCATGACACGAACGGACGACCGGGACGTTTACCCCGGCGGTGCCCAGACCGACGGCCAGGAGCTTCAGGCCCGGGTCGATGTCGGCGATGCCACGCCGGGCGCGGAGATTTTTGTCAGCGTCCACTGCGACGCTTTCACCCATCCCAAAGCCAACGGTACCGGCACCTTTTACTACCCAAAGACGTGGGAAGACGCGGCGCTGGCCCAGGCCCTGCAGAACGGCATGGTGGCCCGGGGCGGCCGACGTGACCGCGGCATCAAGGAGGCGCGTTTCTACGTGGTGCGCAATTCCGATATGCCGGCGGCGCTGGTGGAGCTGGCTTTCATCACGAACTACGTCGAACAGGCCATGCTGGCGGACGACGATTTCCAGCGAAATCTCGCCCTGGGCATTGCCGAGGGAATCCGCGATTTCTTTGCCGCCCGTCGGTAACGTGAGGACGCATCACGATCCGGACCTGCGTACCCGGTACACGGGTGATTTTCAACGAGAGGAATGAAGAACAGAAATGGATAGATTGAGCAGGAACCTCCTGGCGGCATTGATGATGGGACTGTTGCTCCTGGCGGCGGGCTGTTTGGAGCAGACGCCTCCGCCCAAGTCATCGGGCTCCGGCAGTTCCGGCCAGCCCCCGGTGGCGGTACAGCCGGGCGAAAAGCCCGGCTCCAAGCCGGAGAAGCCCGCGACGCCGGAGAAGCTGAGCCTGTCGCTCTATTTCCCTGATAACGAGGGCGAGTGGCTTGTCGCTGTCCCGACGACACTGACGACAGCGGAAAAACACCGGGAAGCGGTGGAATGCCTGACGGCCGGCACGGAGGAAAAGGGGCTCACCGGCATCTTCCCCCCGGGCGTCAAAGTGCGGAACGTCACCGTAGCCGACGGTGTGGCGACAGTGGATTTCAGCCGTGAGCTCATCGATAAATTCGTCGGCGGCTCCACCGGTGAGGAAATGCTGGTGTTCTCGCTGGTGAATACGCTGACGGAGTTCCCGGATGTGAAGAAAGTACAGATTACCGTCGAGGGCAAACGGCCCGATACCATCTCCGGCCATCTCGACACCAGCGCCCCCTTCGGGCGGCAGGAAAAACTCATAAAGAAGAACTGAGCGCAAAGGCCGCCCGGCACGATTGGCCGGGTGGCCTTTTGAGCATGTGCCCGACAGGGGCGAAAGGAAGGTACGATATGGCGACACAGAAGCAAAGAGCCCAAAAGGGCGAGATCACGGACGAGATGCGAGCCGTGGCGGAGGCGGAACGGCAGGCGCCGGAGGATATCCGAGACCGGGTAGCGCGGGGGACGGTGGCCATCTGTGCCAATGTCAATCATAGAGGGCTGCGTCCGGCGGGCGTCGGCGAGGGCCTGCGGGTCAAGGTGAACGCCAATCTCGGCACCTCCAGCGATTTTCCCGAACTGAAGCCGGAGCTGGAAAAGCTGGATGTTGCCGTCAAGGCCGGTGCCGACGCGGTAATGGATCTCTCCACCGGCGGCGACATGGACGAAACGCGGCGGGCCATCCTCGCGGCTTCGCCGGTGATGGTGGGGACTGTCCCCATCTACGAGGCGGCGGTCACGGCCATCCGGGAGCGCGGCGCCGTGGTGGACATGACAGCGAAGGACCTGCTCGCCGCCATCGAGAAGCAGGCCAGGGATGGCGCCGACTTCATGACGCTTCATTGCGGCCTGACCCGGGCAGCGGTGGAACGTCTGATTCGCCAGGGACGCCTCATGGACGTGGTGAGCCGCGGCGGTTCCTTCATTACCGGCTGGATGCTCCACAACGAGAAGGAGAATCCCCTCTATGAACGATATGATGATATTCTCGATATCTGCGTCAAATACGATGCCACCATCAGCCTCGGTGACGGCCTGCGGCCGGGTTGCCTTTCCGACGCCACCGACCGGGCGCAACTCACCGAGCTCATCACCCTGGGCGAACTCACCGACCGGGCCTGGGCCCGGGGTGTGCAGGTGATGGTGGAGGGGCCGGGGCACATGCCCTTCGATCAGATTGCCGCCAACATGAAGCTGGAAAAGCGCCTCTGCCACAACGCCCCTTTCTATGTTTTGGGGCCACTGGTGACGGACATCGCTCCCGGCTATGACCATATCACCGCTGCCATCGGCGGCACAATGGCGGCGGTCAGCGGCGCCGATTTTCTCTGTTATGTGACGCCGGCGGAACATCTGGCCCTGCCCACGGCCCAGGATGTTCACGACGGCGTCATGGCGGCTCGCATTGCCGCCCACGCCGCCGATGTTGCCCGGGGCGTTCCGGGGGCGGCGGAATGGGACGAGAAGATGGCCCGGGCCCGTAAAACCCTCGACTGGGAAGAACAGATGCGCCTCGCCATCGACCCGGCACTGGCATTGAAAAAGCGCGGCCAGCGGGCGGCGGCGGACAGCGACGCCTGCTCCATGTGCGGCGATTACTGCGCCGTAAAAATCGTAAACCGCTATCTGGCAGCGGCGGAAAGCAGCCCCGGCGCCTGAGGCGCGTCAAGGACAAACAGGGACCGATTTCCCGGAAATACGACAATATCCCTAAATTGGGAAGAAAGACAGAGGCGCGTATATGGAGATTCGGGTTTTGCGCTATTTTCTCGCGGTGGTGCGGGAACAGAACATCTCGCGGGCGGCGGAATCGCTGCATCTGACGCAGCCGACGCTGTCGCGGCAGTTGGCCGAGCTCGAGGCGGAGATCGGGTTGCCGCTGTTTGAGCGCGGGCGCCATCTCACCCTGACGGAGGCGGGCGTGATGCTGCGCCATCGGGCGGAGGAGGCGGTGGCGCTGATCGACCGCATCGAGGCGGATTTCCGCCAGCGCGAGGACGTGGGCGGGACGTTGGCCATCGGCAGCGGCGTTTACGCGGCGGGGGCAGAGCTTATTCGCGGGCTGGAGGAGTTTTCCCTGCGCTATCCCAAAGTGCGATACGAGATTTACACGAACAGCGCCGACACGCTACGGGAACGCCTGGACGCGGGGCTTCTCGATTTCGCGCTGTTGCAGGAACCCATTGACGTCGCCCACTACGATTATTTCCGCCTGCCGACGAAGGACATCTGGGGCCTTTTCACCCGGGCGGACAGCCCGCTGGCAAAGAAAAAGAAAATCCGGCGCCAAGACCTCTCCGGGCGGCGGCTGGCCATCGCCGGACGGCTGGCCGTCCGCAAGGAGGTCGAACACTGGCTGGGCGACACGGGGGATCTGGTGATATTCGCGCATCATAATCTCGTGGACAATTCCGTGCCGCTGGTCATGGACGGCTTCGCCGACGCGATTACGCTGGAATCCTCGGTACAAAACTACGACCCGTCCAAAGCGGTATTCCGCCCGCTGGACCCGCCGCTGGAAACGACGGTGGTGCTGGCCTGGAAACGCTTCCAGCCTACCTTCGGCGCCGCCGGCAGGTTTTTGGAGTTTGTCCGGGAAAAATATGACGGCAAGGCATGACGTGTGCGCTTGTCCGGTGCCTCCGGGCAGCGTCAACGGCGCGGATGGCAACAAAAATAGCCCCTGTTTGGGGCTTTTTTTGTTGCCGGGATCGAACAGCCGATGAGGAACCATTGCCTCACCTGTCGCTCCCGCCCATGATATCTTCCAGCGTAAACAGCAGCACATGATCGTCCGCTTTGGCCGCCCGCCGGACAGCATCGGCGAAGCCGCTTTTGGAAAACAGCGCCAGCCACGGCTTTTTCCCGGCGGGGAGGAATACTTCCGCTTTCGCCCGAAGCTCCGTGAGGACCTGGCCTTTGATTTTTTCGTTGCGCCACTTGCATTCGCCGAGCAGATACTCCGTCCCGTCGCTGGCGACGAGGTCGATCTCTGTCTGCTTTTTCGTTTTGGGATTGCCGCCCCACCAGCGCCCGACGGAGGTAAAGAGAAAGGGGAGATTGCCCCGGCTGTTTTGGCGAAGGAGGTATTCCTGGCAGATTTGCTCGAAAACAGCGCCCATGTGATTGCTGTAGTCCGGCGCAATGATTTTCTCCCAAACGATTTGCCAGGCATCGCTTTCAATCAGGGTCCGGTGGGGCGCGATATACCGGTACCAGAACCGGAACAACAGATCCGCCACGCTGTAAACGGTTTTCCGTGACGATTCCTTTTCTCCGTAGGGCGTTTCCTTGCGGATGATGCCCAGTTCGGACAGCACCTGGATATATTTCAGGCATTTTGCCGCCGTTTCGCCGGTTTTCCCCGCGATTTCATTCGCTTTCGACGCGCCGCCGGCAACGGCTTCGATGACGGCGTTATAAACGCCCGGCTGTTGCAGTTCTTCCCGCAGGAGGAAAATGGGTTCTTCGTAAAGGCTGCTGGTCGGACGCAGGAAAATATCGGCGAGGTTGTCCCCAAAGGTTTTTTTGGCGTCCACCTTGCCGAGATACAACGGAACACCGCCGAGGGCACCGTAGAACATGCACTGCTCCTCCGGCGAAAAGCCCGCCAGAAACGCGCGGCTTTCCCAATAATCGAAGGGCTTGAGACGAAGCTGGGCCGTTCGCCGGCCGAACAGGGGGCTCCTGGCGCCGAGGACCTCCTTTTCCATGAATCCGACGTAACTGCCGCACAATACGAGGAATATTTTGCCCGATTGCAGCCGGTGATCGATCATGTGCTGGAGCATGGACAGGAATGCCCGGTTCTTTTCGGCGAGGTAGGGAAACTCGTCGAATACAAGAACGAGAGGGCTGTCCTTTTGCCGCGCCTGGATGAAATCCAGCGCGTTTTCCCAGGCGGAGAAGCCCCGAAGACTGGTTTCCCCGTAATGGCGAAGCACCTGGGCGGAGAATTTTTCCAGATTCAGCTTGTCGTTGCTGATTTCCGCCGAGTAAAAGACGGACGCCTTGTCCCGGCAAAATTCCTTGAGCAGCGCGGTTTTCCCGACGCGCCGCCGGCCATACAGCACGAAAAGCTGAAAGCGATTCTCCCGATAGAGGCGTTCCAGTTCATTCAGTTCTTTTTCGCGTCCGTAAAACAACAACACCGCCTCCTTAAAATTTATTTACTTTGAAGTAAATTATTTTCAAGTAAATTATATCATTCACCGGACATTTTGCAAGGAATACGGCAAAAATCTTTTCTCTGCCTCCGAGGCATACATCGGCATAAAAAACAGGTATTGGACAGAACTGCAGGCCGGCATTTATACTAAGGGCGAAGCCGATGAGAAACGGCTCGCCCATTTTACGAGAGCACTTAACTCGCACAAGCGTATGCGCAGTGCAAGTTTAGTGCGACGAATACCTGACCGCTTAATGAAGCTGAGCCGGAGGCGAAGGCTGAGTTTAGCGGGCATGGTATATTATCAGGAGCGTGATGCGATTGGGAAAAGCGACAGCGGACGCGGGGCTGGCCGCGCTGCTAACAAGCGCCGGTTTTTCCGCGCCGGATGTTCGCCGCTATCTGGAACTCTCGGCGCGCTCCGGCACGGAGACAGCGCGGGCGCAGATTCTCCGGGGGCAGCGCGGGCGGCTCATGAACGAGCTGCATCAGCGGCAGCAGGTTTTGGACCAGGTCGATTTTCTGATCTGGCAGGCGGAACGAGGACAACTTTGACATTTGGAGGAGGAAAATGACAATGACGATGAACGGTTGGAAGAACATGAAGAAGACGGTACTGGCGGGGCTTTTGGCCGCGGGGATGGCCGCATTTGGCGGTGTCGCGCAGGCGGCGGAGACGGGAGCGGGTTACCCGGCGGTTGATGAGGTCGTCGTCGGCCTCGAAAGCGAGCCGGGGACGATTTTCCCCGTGGGCAAGCCGAACGTCAACTATGACAAGTATTTTACGGGAAAAACCTTCCTCGCGCCGCTGGCAAATGACAAAATCGGCGTGGCGAACGTGACGTTCACGAAGGGCGCCTACAACTTCTGGCATATTCATCACGGCTCCTGCCAGATTCTCGTCACCGAGGCGGGGCAGGGCTATTACCAAATCTGGGGCGAGGAGCCGCAGGCGCTGATTCCGGGCAAGGTCGTCACGATTCCCGAGGGGACGA
>JAFSWT010000116.1 GCA_017444395.1 Schwartzia sp. (in: firmicutes)
ATTTCACCACGATATTGACAAGTTTGTCGGGGACGGCGATGACCTTGACGATGGTCTTGCCGTCGGTGTACTGCTGTACCCGGGACTCCGGATATCCTGTCATCGGCCCAGACGCTGGAATGCATTCTTATACACCGCTAAATCGGCGCGCAAGCCGATGATGATGATTGTCATATCCTGTTCGGACCGGTCAAGGGTATAGATAACGCGAATCCCAGGCTTTTTCAGTTTGATTTTCAGGCAGCCGGTTAAGTCAATGCCGTTTCTGTTTCCCAGTTCCGTGCCATAGCCGCCTTCCCGCCTTGGCAACGGGTTCTGGCTTACTTTTCGCATGGCGCTGAAAACCTGTGGCCTTATGCTGCCGTCGAGGGCGGCTATGTCTTCGGCTACGCCCCTGCCGTACAGGATTCTCCAATTACTCAATTTCCACGTCTCCCGCGGCTTCGATGTCTTTCTCGGTGACGCCCAGAATGGCCATCATTTCCTGCTCGGTATAGGTCTTGCCGTCGGAAGCCGCCAGTCTTTTCGCCGCTTCCCGTTCCATCGTCCGGTCCATATAATCTTCGGCCAGGCTTTCGTAGACTTCTCTGGGGACAATCACATAGTTCGTATCAATTACGTCGAGAATGTCCTTTTTGAGAACATCCGCAAATACTGATGCCGGAAGATTGTTGATTGCCGTCGCGTTCATGGACATCATGAGAATCTCCCTCCCGCTGGTTCAGGAATCATTTCACCACGATATTGACGAGTTTGTCGGGGACGGCGATGACCTTGACGATGGTCTTGCCGTTGGTGTACTGCTGTACCCGGGGCTGGGCCAGGGCCGCTTTTTCCACCGCCGCTTTATCGAGGCCGGCGGGGACGGTGATGCGGTCGCGGACCTTGCCGTTGATCTGGAGCACGATCTCGACCTCGTCCTGGGCCATGGCCGCCTCGTCGTAGCCGGGCCAGGGCTGGGCGTGGACGCTGCCCTCGCCGACATGGCTCCAGAGCTCTTCGGTGATATGGGGGGCGAAGGGGGCCAGGAGCTTCACCAGCGACAGCACGACTTCGCGCACCAGGCCGGGATTCACGCCCTCCTTGTCCTGGAAGGGGTAGAAGGCGTTCACGAGCTCCATGACCGAGCTGATGGCGGTGTTGAAGGTAAACCGCTGCTCGATGTCCTCCGTCACCTTGGCGATGGTGACATGGAGGATGCGGCGCAGTTCCTTTTCCTCTTTCGTCAGGGCGCTGGTGTCATAGTCGTCGGCCGCCGTTTTCACCGTTTCGGCGAAGGGCAGCACGATGCGCCAGACGCGGGCCAGGAAGCGGAACGCGCCCTCGACGCCCTGGTCGCTCCACTCCAGATCGCGCTCCGGCGGGGCGGCGAAGAGGATGAAGAGCCGGGCGGTGTCGGCGCCGTATTTGGCGATGATTTCCTCGGGGGAAACGACGTTGCCCTTCGATTTCGACATCTTGCCGCCGTCCTTGATGACCATGCCCTGCGTCAGGAGGTTCGTGAAGGGCTCGTCAAAGTCCACCAGGCCGGCGTCCCGCAGGACTTTGGTGAAGAAGCGGGAGTACAGGAGGTGCAGGATGGCGTGCTCGATGCCGCCGATGTACTGATCCACCGGGGCCCAGTAGTTGGCCTTGTCTTTGGCGAAGGGGGCCTGGTCGTTGTGGGCGTCGGTGTAGCGCAGGTAGTACCAGGAGGAACAGATGAAGGTGTCCATCGTGTCCGTCTCCCGGCGGGCCGGGCCGCCGCATTTCGGGCAGGTGCAGTGCACGAATTCCTCACACTGGGCCAGCGGCGATACCGCCCCCTGCTCGAACTTCACGTTTTCCGGTAGCTTCACCGGCAGGTCCTGCTCCGGCACCAGCACCGGGCCGCATTTCTCGCAGTGGATGATGGGAATCGGGGCCCCCCAGTAACGCTGGCGGGAAATCAGCCAGTCCCGCAGGCGGTAGTTCACGCGCCGCTTGCCGAAGCCCTTTGCCTCGGCCTCGTCGATGATGGCCTTTATGGCATCGTGCATTTCCATGCCGTCGAAGCGGCCGGAATTGATGAGAGTGCCTTCCTTCTCGACGTAGGCTTCCGTCATCTCATCGAGGGACAGCGTCCGTCCCGGCGGCTGGATGGTCAGGATTTTCGGGATGTTGTACTTCGTGGCGAACATCCAGTCGCGCTGGTCGCTGGCCGGAACGCCCATGACGGCGCCGGTGCCATACTCCGCCAGCACGTAGTTCGTCACCCAGATCTGGACTTCCTTGCCGTTGAAGGGGTTCACACAGGTCAGGCCGGTGAAGATGCCCTCTTTCTCTGACTCGCTGGAAGTGCGCTCCATCTCGGACTGGTTGCGCGCTTTCTCGCAGAAGGCCTTGATTTCGTCCGCTTTCGGATTGCCGGCGCAGATTCTCTCCACCAGCGGATGCTCGGCGGCCAGCGCCAGGAAGGTGACGCCGAAAGCGGTGTCGGGGCGCGTCGTATAGACGGGAATCTTCTCCCCCAGGGCGGGCACGTCCAGCGAGAACTCCAGGCCCTCGCTGCGGCCGATCCAGTTGTCCTGCATGATCTTGACCCGCTCCGGCCAACCCGGCAGCAGCGCCAGATCCTTCAGCAGCTCATCGGCGTAGGCGGTGATTTTCAGGAACCACTGGGAGAGCTGCTTCTTGTGGACCTCGCTGTCGCAACGCCAGCAACGGCCCTCGATGACCTGCTCGTTGGCCAGCACCGTGCCGCAGGTGTCGCACCAGTTCACCGAGGCCTCTTTCTTGTAGGCGAGGCCCCGCCGGTAGAAGAGCTCGAACAGCCACTGTGTCCAGCGGTAGTAATCGGGGCGGCAGGTCTCCACCTCACGGTCCCAGTCGTAGGAAAGCCCCATCTCCTTCTGCTGGCGCGTCATGTTCTCGATGTTCGAGTACGTCCAGTCCGCCGGGCGGACGCCGTGGCTGATGGCGGCGTTCTCCGCCGGCATCCCGAAAGCGTCGAAGCCCATGGGATGGATGACGTTGTAGCCGGCCATGCGCTTGTAGCGCGCCAGCACGTCGCCGATGGAATAGTTGCGGACGTGGCCCATGTGGAGGTTGCCCGACGGGTACGGGAACATCTCCAGCACGTAGTATTTCTCCTTCTTCGGGTCCATCTCCGTGCGGTAAACGTCGTCCTCAGCCCATTTCTGTTGCCATTTCTTCTCGATTTCGTGCGGCGCGTATTTCTCCATCAATGATTCCTCCAATATCTGAAAAACGCCGGAGCGTTATTTCGTCTTTTCCACCGGTTCCAGGATGATCTCTTTGCCTTCCCGGCGGACGGTCATGCGGTAGTCGGTCACGCCCTCGTTGAAAAGCGTCATCTTGAGTTCCAACAGGAGCTTGCCGAGATTCTCGATGATGTCCGGCGTCAGGTAGGCGACGCGGATATCGGCGGCGGGTTCTTCCTCGGCCCGGCGCCGCTTCTCCCGTTCGTCCGCCGCCTTGGCCCGCCGGACGAAGGTCTCCTCCAGCGTTGGCTCCTCCTGATAGTCCTTGAACATATCCTTGTCCGAAAGGTTCTTCGGTATCTTTGCCATTTCCTACTCCTTCGCTACTTTTGCCCAGGTGTCCCGCAGACCCACGATCTCGTTGAACACCAGCCGCTCCGGCGTCGTGTCCTTATCGACGCAGAAATAGCCCTTGCGGAGGAACTGGTAGCGGCTGCCCGGCCCGGCCCAGCGCAGGCTCGGCTCCACCAAAGCCTTCGTGATGACCTGCAGGGAATCCGGGTTCAGCGCCGTCAGGAAATCCTCGGGCGCGCTGCCGTTGTCGCCGGTCCTCAACAGGTAATCGTAGAGCCGCACCTCGGCGGGCAGCGCCGTTTGCGCCTCCACCCAGTGCAGCGTTCCCTTGACCTTGCGGCCCGCCGTAGCCCCGCCGGACTTCGACTCCGGATCGTAGGAGCAGCGGAGCTCGGTGATGTTCCCCGCCGCGTCCTTTACCACCTCGTCGCAGCGGATGATGTAGGCGTGTTTCAGCCGTACCTCGCCGCCGGGCTTCAGCCGGAAGAATTTCTTCGGCGGCACCTCGGCGAAGTCCTCCCGCTCGATGTAAAGCTCCCGGGAGAACGGCACATAGCGCCGGCCGTCCCGGTTCGGATGGTTTTCGGCCTCCAGGTACTCAGTCTGTCCCTCGGGGTAGTTGGTCAGCACCACTTTCACCGGGTCCAGTACCGCCATCGCGCGGTCGGCCGTCTCGTTCAGGTTCTCCCGCACGCAGTGTTCCAGCATGGCCACGTCCACCAGGCTGTTGCTCTTGGCGACGCCGATGCGCTCGCAGAAATCGCGGATGGCCGCCGCCGGGTAGCCCCGCCGTCGCAGGCCCGAAATCGTCGGCATCCGGGGGTCGTCCCAGCCCGACACATGGCCGCCCTCCACGAGCTGTCGCAACATCCGCTTGCTCATCACGGTATTCGTGAGGTTCAGCCGCGCGAACTCGATCTGCCGGGGCCGGGTGGCGGCATCGAAGCCCAGGGATTCCAGCAGCCAGTCGTAAAGCGGCCGGTGGTCCTCGAACTCCAGGGTGCAGATGGAGTGGGTAATGCCCTCGATGGCGTCGGATAGCGGATGGGCGAAGTCATACATGGGATAGATGCACCATTCGTTGCCGGTGCGGTGATGGTCGGCGTGGGCGATGCGGTAGAGAACGGGGTCGCGCATATTGATGTTCGGCGAAGCCATGTCAATTTTCGCCCGCAGCACATGGGAACCGTCCGGGAATTCGCCGGCCTTCATGCGGCCGAAGAGGTCAAGATTTTCCTCGACGCTGCGATTGCGGTAGGGGCTCTCTGTCCCCGGCTCCGTCAACGTGCCGCGGGTTTTCCGGATCTCGTCGGCCGTAAGGTCGCAGACGAAGGCCTTGCCCCGGCGAATGAGCTCCACCGCGTACGCATAGAGCCGCGGGAAGTAATCCGAGGCGTAGAAACGCCGGTCGTCCCAGGAAAAGCCCAGCCAGCGCACGTCCTCCTGAATGGAGTCCACATACTCCGTGTCCTCCTTCGTGGGGTTCGTATCGTCGAAACGCAGATTGCAAAGCCCCGCGAAGCGGCGCGCCAGCCCGAAGTTCAGGCAGATGGACTTGGCGTGGCCGATGTGCAGATACCCGTTGGGCTCCGGCGGGAACCGGGTATGGATGCCCTCGGCGTAGCGGCCCTCCTTCTGGTCCTCCCGGATGGCGTTCTCGATGAAATTCGCTGCCAATGTCTCTTTCTCTGCCATGATGATAGCTCCTTTATTGTTGTTGCCTGATGGTTGATTGGTTTTATCCGATGCCAAAGAGCGCGAAGACTCCCGTCCCGGCGTTCAGCCGTAGGACGGATCCTCCTCGGCGCATTTGGCCGCCACGTAGTCCCGCAGCCGCCGGACGCCCTGCGCCACCCGCGCGCCCTCTGGCAGGCAGGCGGTGATCTTGTCCACATAGCCCTTCGCCACGATCTGCCGCAGCGTCCAGCTGTAGTTCACGTCATACACCCACATGAGCCGTACCAGCTTGCGGTCGTCCGGCGTCCGTATCCGGGTGTAGTCCACCTGCTCCCCCTCGATGAACTTGTCGAGGAAGTCCGGGCTGATGCCGCTGCCGTCCGAGGGTTCGAGGAAGGGCTCCAGCACCCGGTAGATATCGAGCTTGTCGGCGTCCCGCAGGATTTTCGCGTAGCGCAGGGCGCGTTCGCCGGGGGCGGGGGCGATTTCCTTCTTATTGTGGTTGGCGATGGCAAAGGTCACCAGCGCCCGCTCCGGCGCTGCCAGGTCTTTCAGCAGGTCGTTGTCGGCGATGACCTTGAGTCCCAGCGTCGCGTGGTCCTCGGAAATGGCGTCGTTGAAGGTGCGATAGACCGTGAACTGGTGGAACCGCCCCACGTCGTGCAGCAGTCCCATGATCTCGGCCAATGTCACGTCGTCCCCGGTGAGCCCGAGATGCACCGCCAACGCCCGGGCATGGCCGCGGACATAGCCCGTATGGATTTCCTTGATCCGTATCGCCTGCTGGATGTCCTCCGCCTCATTGTAAAACGAGCGCATATAGGGCCGCATCCACGCCTCCAGCGCCGCCAGAAGCGCCGTCATATCCCCGGCCATACCGCCACCTCCTCCCGCGTTTCACTCTAACTAACTATTGTATAAGTTTCCCACTAAAAAAGCAACAAAAAAGCGGCGGAAAATCGCCCCGCCGCGAAAGTACTTTTTCCTTTGATGGATTTTCATATGGGAAGAGTCGATTGAACGGCAGGAAGAGCTAGTGCGACGATATGCTATTCCTTTGTTGGAAGGTGTGACGGACGCGATGTTTGATTGGCGGGATTTTTCACCGAAGATTAAGTTGGAGACCATTCTTTAGGCACAGACCAAGGAAAGGGGGAAAGAAAGGCCTCACGGTGATGAAGGTTGCGGTGAACGCTTACGCCGACAGGGCGGGGGAGATGGATGGCGACACTATGCAGGGGTTGGTCAACAAAGGGTGAACGGTATGCTCGAGCGGTGAACTTAGTGTAAAATAGTTCTCGGTAGAGGTTGCAAAAAACGAAAGAGCCCGTTACCCTATAATGTATGCTTGGCGGCAACAAAAAGGGAGGACTCTTTC
>JAFSWT010000117.1 GCA_017444395.1 Schwartzia sp. (in: firmicutes)
AACAGATATTCCTCCCATTTTTTCGTGCTTTGGACCTATGAATTTCCCCGGGCTGTAATAGTAGTTTCCACTGTCCATTTCCGTGCTTCGTAAGTGGAATTTAAGTTTACAGTTCAGCGGGGCGGCCGGCTTGATCCGTTGTCCGCTATTACTCCGGCCATTAAATTTCGCAAATTACGTTTCTCTTGCCCTCCCCTATGGGGAGGGGGGACCGCGGAGCGGTGGGTGAGGTCTCTCCGCGTTTCGCATACGTCGAGCGTCGCATCGTTTTAGTGGCCGAAGTAATCATATTCTATTTTTCGCCCTCGGCAGGAACGAGGAGTTTTTCGTAGAATAATATAAGGATATTATATACAGGAACAGCGATTTCAACGGAGGGATTCGGATGAGAAAAATCATCGCGGGGAGCGGCAGTCCGCAGAGGAATGGCGACACGGCGGAGCAGGCGCAGCTTTGGAGTTTGAGATAAAGCCTATGAGAAAGAAAACGACGAAGGAAATGATCGCCCACGCGCTGGTCGAGCTGTCGGCGACGAAAAGCATCAACAAGATCACGATCCAGGAAATCGCCGAGGCCTGCGGGCTGACCAAGACGACCTTTTATAACCATTTCCGGGACAAGTACGACCTGATCGTCTGGGCCTACGCCGAGCCGGTGCGGGACATCGTAAGCCGGGTGGACGGCGCGGGGTACGGCATCGGCGACGCCATTCTAGACATCATCCGCTACTTTGACCGCAACCGGGAATTCATCCTGAACGCGCTGAAAAACACTTCGGGGCAAAATTATTTCCTGCACCATGTGGCGCGCATCCATTTCACGGTGCTGCGGGATTTCGTGGCCGCGCGGAGCGGAGGCGCGATGCCGGAGAAGCTGGAAATCCTGATGAAGCTCTACGCCTACGGCACGGTGCAAAAGACCTGCGAATGGCTCCTGGACGGAGCGCCGGTCCCGGCGGAGCAGTTCGCGGCTTTTTTGGAGGCGGGCATCCCGGAAGATGTGAAGCCCTATGTGTATGGCGGGAAAGTTGACGATTCGGCGAAATTGTAAATTGAAAACGCCATGGGAAATGATATAATTCAGGTAGGATGTTCATTTCATAAAAGGAGGGCTTATGATGAGTTTGCACGGACAGACAAAAGGGACGAAGCTGGCGCCAATTTCGGAGAGGCTGGCGAAGGGCGAGGCCTGCGGCACGATGATGTACTACGCGCTGGCGCGGCTCGCGAAGGAGCAGGGCATGGAGGACGTGTCGAAGACCTTCATCGAAGCGGCGAACCAGGAGGCCGTCCATGCGGGTTTCTATGCAACATTGAACGCCATGTACCCGCAGGATTTCTGGACGCTGGTGCGGGGCCTGATGGCCGCCGAGTACCACGGCGACACGGCCATCAAAGAGATGGCGGGCAAATTCCGCGCCGCCGGGCTTTCCGAGGCCGCCGACGAGATGGAGATTTTCGCGAAGCAGGAGGGCCACCACGGCGAGATGCTGGAAGGGCTGCTGAAAAAGTACAAGCCGGAGGCTCTCGACGTCTCGGGCAAGACGATTTACGTCTGCGGCTGCTGCGGCTTCGAGTACATCGGCGACCTCGACGCCGAGCCGGACAGCTTCGTCTGTCCCGTCTGCGGCCAGCCGAAAAAGGTGTTCAAGAAGAAAGCGTAAGAAAGATCACCGAGTATTTTCAATTTAGGAGATATTTGCTATGGATAATGTCGTAACGGCGATTTTTGAGGAAGAGAATGAAGCTTACCGGGCGTTTTCCGAAATCAAGCCTAACATGGTCGGCCAGACCTGCATAATAGCCCAACTGGCGCTGCTGAAGAAAAAGGATGGCCATATCCTCATGGTCGATGGCGCGGATTCCGGCGTCACGACAAAGGACGATACACGGCTCGGCGGGCTGATCGGGCTTGTGGTCGGAGTGCTTGGAGGCCCTCTCGGAATGCTTTTCGGCGGCGCGATGGGCTCCTTGATTGGGCGCATGGTCGATGCCGAAGACGCGAGACAGGGAATCTCGATGATTGAGCAGGTAAGCTCGCGATTCCAAGACGGCGACGTGGCACTCGTAGCGCTTGCGCGGGAAAATGACGAGACGATGCTGGACGCGATGCTTTCCCCTTACAAGGCAACGGTTATCCGTCACGACGCGGCAGTGGTTGCCGCCGAGGTCGAGGAAGCGATGAAAGTGCAGGAAGCCATTGCGGCGGAGGCATTGCAAAAAATGCGCGAGGCGAAAAAAGCCGAGATACGCGAAAAGATTGTGCAAAAAGGCGAGGAGATTCGCGCCGAATTTGAAAAGCGGTATTCGTGAGGCATACGCCAAACGCGGCGAAAGAAGCTCCATAGGCAGCGGATGGACAAGGACGCGATTCCCGAAGCGTGCCAAAAATCCTTTTATTCGCTGCCGGGCGAGGCGGAGGCGCTTTGCCTCGTGATTGCCGAGGTATTGGAGATTTCGGGGAGATAGGAGGAAGCGCATGAAACGGCGGGCGTTCCTCAAGGCCGTCGGCATCGGCGCCGTCGGGCTGATGGCGGGAGATTTTTCAGCGATTGCGGAAGGATGTGGAAGGACAATGGAAATCAAGGCGGTCAAGCTCTATGAGAACGGCTTCATGACCCAGCCCTTTGCCATGGGACTGGAGGACGGCGAAGACAAATTCGACAAAAGCGTGAAATACCGCAGCACCTTGCAAAACTACCTCATCGACACCGGCGGCGAGGTCATCCTCGTGGACACGGGAATGCCCATCGAGCAGCCGGACATGGTGCCGGACGAAAACGCCCCCATTTACATCGGTTCAAGGATTGACGATTATGTGACGGCGCTTTCCAAGCTGGGCTACCGGAAGGAGCAGGTGGCGAAAATCCTCGTCACGCACAAGCACCCCGACCACACCGGGGAGCTGCGGAGTTTCCCCAATGCCAAGATTTACATTTCCCGCATTGAGGCGGATGCCATGGAGCTTGCCGGGGACAATGTGATCCGCTGCGATTTCACCGACGGCGCTTACGCGAACTTCGACAAGTGCCAGAAAATTGCCGACGGCGTCTATTACATCTTCGCGCCGGGCCATACAACGGGCAACAGCATCGTCATCGCGGAAAGCGAGGGGCTCTGCTACCTCATCCACGGGGACGTGACGTACACGGACGAGTCCCTCTACCAGAACAAGCTGTCGGTGGCCACCGAGGACAAGGCGGCGGCGCGGGAGACATTGGACAAGGTACGCGCCTTCATCGAAAGCCATCGGACGGTCTATCTGTCCACCCATACGCCCTTGGGCTACGAAAATCTGGAGGCGAAGAAGGTCGTCGATCTCGCCGCTATGCCCGCGCCGATCCCGCCGGCGATGAACTACGGGAAACAAAAGGCCACGGGCAAATACGTCTGCTCCGTCTGCGGCACCGTCTATGACCCGGCCGTCGGCGACCCCGAGCACGGCATCCCGGCGGGCACGGCCTTCGAGGATCTCCCCGCCGACTGGAAATGCCCCGTCTGCAAGCAGCCGAAGGAAAAGTTCAACAAGGCGTAAAGGGAGGGACGCATGGCTACGGACAAGAAGCATCTGCACAAGGACATCGTCATCATCGGCGCGGGCATGGCGGGGCTTACCGCCGCCCTCTACGCCGGCCGCATGAATTTGGACGTCCTGGTGCTGGAAAACGGCATTGTCGGCGGCCAGATCGCCAACGCCACCGGCATCGAAAACTATCCGGGCTTTGCCAAAATATCCGGCAAGGAGCTGATCGGCGCCCTGCAAGAGCAGGCGGAACGCTTCGGCGCCGCCATTGACGAGTTCGACACCATCGAGAGCGTCACCCTGAAGGCCGCGCCCAAAATCGTCGAGACGGAGGAGCACGTCTACGAGGCGGATGTCGTCATCATCGCCAGCGGCATGAACCGCCGCAAGCTCCCCTTGCCGGAGGAGGCGAAGTTTGCCGGGAAGGGCGTCCACTACTGCGAGCTTTGCGACGGGCATATGTACCAGGACAAGGCGATCGCAGTGATGGGCGGCGGCAACGCGGCGGTGGACGCCGCCAACTTCCTCACGAAATACGCCAAGAAGCTCTATCTCATCCACCGCAGCGAATTCCGCGCCGACGAGGTGTCGCAAAAGCGGTTGCGGGAGAATCCCAAGGCGGAAATACTGCTGCAAACGGAAATCACGGCGCTTCGCGGCGACAAGAGGATGGAACGGGTGGAGATTCTTGACAAGAAAACCGGCGCGAAGCGGGAGATTGCCATCGACGGCCTTTTCGTCAACATCGGCGTCGTCCCCAATACGGAGCTGTTCAAGAAAGAGCTCGCGCTGGCGGATGGCGGGCGCATCGTGGCGGGCGAAGATTGCCGGACGGATATCCCCGGCGTGTTCGCCGCCGGGGACGTAAGGGAAAAGGAAATCCGCCAGCTGACCACCGCCGCGGCCGACGGCACGACAGCAGCGCTCCTGGCGGAGCAATACCTGGTGAAATTGAAGGAGGGACATCAAGAGTGGTAAAGGTGTATTCAATCCACAACTGCCCGTGGTGCGACAAGGTGAAGAAGTACCTGAAGAGCAAAAATGTGGAATTCGCGGAGCACAATATCGAGGACAACAGCGCCGATGCCGACGCCTGCTACAAACTCACCGGCGATACCGCCGTCCCCGTCATCACGGCGGACGACAAAGAGTATGTGCTGGGGTTCGACAAGGCGAAGCTGGATGTTCTATTGGGACTGTAACGGGAGGATGAAGCCATGGGAATCTATGATTTCACGGTTAAGACAAACAAGGGCGAGGAAAAATCCCTCGCCGACTACAAGGGCAAGGTGCTGCTCATCGTCAATACCGCCAGCAAGTGCGGCTTTACGCCCCAGTTCAAGGAGCTGCAGGATCTCTATATGGAATACAAGGACAAGGGGCTGGAAATCCTTGGCTTTCCCTGCAACCAGTTCGCCGGGCAGGAGCCGGGGACGAACAGCGAAGTGCAGGAATTCTGCCGCCTGAACTACGGCGTAACCTTCCAGATTTTCGAAAAGGGCGATGTGCGCGGCGAGACGGCGCAGCCGCTTTTCAAGTATCTGACGCAGGAAAAGAAGTTCGAGGGCTTCGACAAGAGCCACCCGATCGCCGCCAAGCTCACCGAGGCGCTCCAGGCCAACTTCCCCGAATATCTGGAGGGCGACGGCATCAAATGGAACTTCACGAAGTTCCTCATCGACCGCGAAGGGAACGTCATAAAGCGCTTCGAGCCGACGACGAACCCGTCGGACATAAAGGCGGACATCGAGGCGCTGCTCTGATGCGTCTTGCATAAAAATGGAGGCTATACATCATGCCCATGGTGAAGGATTATCTGGAAAACAAATTCAAGCACGGCATCGAGGCGGGCGTGCTGCAATACGGCGTGGCGATGGAGACCACGTCGGCGGACGTGGCGGAAATCCTGGCGACCTCCGGCTACGACTGGCTGTTCATCGACGGCGAGCACGGCCCCCATACGGTGCAGACGATCCTCGACGCGGCGCGGGCCATCGCGCCCTATGACATGACGCCGGTGGTGCGCATCCCCGAGGCGGGCACGGGCATCATCAAGCAGATCCTCGACAGCGGCATCCAAAACATCAACATCCCGAAGGTGGAGACGGGTGAGGAGACCGAGGCCATCATGTACTGGGCCTCCTACGCGCCGCGCGGCAATCGCGGCTTCGGCGCGACGGCGGTGCGCGCGGGCCGCTTCGGGCGATGCGCCGACTATCTCGACCGCAACGTGGATGAGATCTGCATTTTGCCCCAAATCGAGAGTGTACGCGGCATGGAAAATTTGGATGCCATCACGAAGACGCCCGGCGTCGGCGCGATTTTCCTCGGCCCCATCGACCTTGCCGTGGACATGGGGCACGGCATCGACATTTTCCACCCGGAAGTGGCGGAGGCCATGGACGAAATGATCAAGCGCATTAAGGCACTGGGAAAGCCCGTGGGCACCATCGCCGTCACCCCGGAGCAGGCCAAGCACTTCGCCGACCTCGGCATCAGCTTCCTGGGCCTCGGCGCGGACACGGCGTTCCTCGCCCAGGCGGCGGACAACACGCTGGCGACGTTCAAGAAAAGCATCGAGGGATAAAGGAGGAGATTCTCATAATTTCTACAGACGTAAAAAAAGTTTTCGAGGAAAACCCGTGGTTTTTGGCCACCTGCGGCGACGAGCCGAATGTGGTGCCCGTGGGCTTCAAGAACATCACCGAGGACGGG
>JAFSWT010000118.1 GCA_017444395.1 Schwartzia sp. (in: firmicutes)
CCCTCGGACAGGATGGCGCTGTACAAATTCCTGTTACGCTCCGGCAATCTGGTGATGAACTCGATACCTGCATTGTAAAGGGCATCAATGTTGTCGTCAGTAAAATATCCGGCATCCATGAGAACGAAATCGGTGTCTATGCCCGCATGATCATTGGCTTTATCCCGCAAGATATAATACTGGATCATAGCGTTCAATGTATCTTTATTCCGGTATGGCAGCGAATTTATTACGAGGTCGTAGCCGCAGGCCCTGATGAGTTCATAGACAAAATAAGAATCACCAAAGTCAAGGCACACTTTAGGGCGTTTACGCTGGTCGTCAGGAATGTTTGTGACATAAGTTTCGTCAGCTATACCAAAAGTGTTGCTGGCAACATCATAGGTAAAGATGCCACGGTCTGATGAATAAAAGACATTTTTCGATTCATCTATGACGCGTCCGAGGTATATTCCGTCATTGCGTTTCTTTACCTTGCCGTTCTCTCTGTAGGATGTTGCGGGCACTTTAGCATAGAGCTGGCCACGGCTTTTATAGAAGTTGATTTTTCTCATAAACTGTTCCTTATAGATACAACGTTTTAATGTTGTATCTACATTATAGCAAATACCATGTGAAAAATCAAGTGAAACCCTCTAGATTATTGGATTTCAAAGTACATATACCTACCGGGAAATATGTGTAGTGACAACATGCAATAGGAAAATCAAGGTTATCATAGTTGAGCAAGATATCAACAATTTTGTCCAAGCAACCATTCTTTGAACTGAGAGAATCTGTTTCCCCTTTTCGGCGTAGCCAGTAGCATGACCGGCGAAAGCCCCTTTAATTTTCGCGGGAAAAATGCTATAATTTGAGGCGGCGCCGGGCGATCTCGCGGAAACGCCTGTTGCGCCGTATTCCCCATTCGCCCAACCCGCCGTATTCCCCATTCGCCCAACCCGCCGGATTGCGTGTCCGGCTTTTCCGGGAGGTACTGGTTTGCATCAATTTCTTTTCTACATCGGCGATGTCCCCATCCGGGCCTACGGGCTGGTTTTGAGCCTTTCCATCATCCTGGCCACCGGCGTCGCCTACTTTCTGGCAAAGCAGGACGGGCGCTGGCACGAGCATGTCATCGACATGGGCATTTACTGCGGGCTGGCCGGCATCCTGGGCTCGCGGCTCTGGGATGTGTTCTTCTTTGACTGGGCCTACTACAAGGACCACCTGACCGAGCTGCTGAACGTCTGGCAGGGCGGCATGGCCATCCAGGGCGGCATCGTGCTGGGCGTGGCGGCTGGCGTCTTCTACACCCGGCGCCACGGCATCGACACCTGGGCCTTCGCCGACATCGTCTGTCCGGCCATCATCCTGGGACAGGCCATCGGCCGCTGCGCCAACCTGCTGAACGGCGACGCCTTCGGTGCTCCCACCGGAGAGGCCTTTGGCCTGCTCTACCCGCCGACTACGCTGGCCTATCAGACTTACGGCGACCAGCCGCTTTGGCCGGCCGAGGTCTGGGAAGGCCAGCTCGACATGGTCATCTTCGCCCTGCTTCTCATCTACCGCAGCACACAGCACGCGAAGGGCCAAGCCTTCGCCCTCTATGTCATGCTCTACTCCGCGGCCCGCTTCGCACTGGAATACCTGCGCGGCGATTATACAAACCTCGTCTTCGGCCTGTTCAAATCGGCGCAGATGACCAGCGTGATCGCCTTTGCCGCCGCCCTCGCCGTCTGGCTCTGGCTGGGCTTCCGGGCGCGGCGGGCGGAGTTGCTGGCATCCCCCGCCGGCGATATGCCGCCCGAAAAGCCGGCCCCGGTGCCGAAAAAGCATCGGCGCCGCTGACGCCATCGTATTGACACCGGCGCGCTGCCTCCCCTATAATATATTTGGAAAGCGTCAATCCTTACCAAGCGAAGCGTGGGTAAATGATTCCGGGATCTGCCTATACCGTGAACGATTTATTAACGAGTCGGAACAATTCTTTGCTCGCGCGTACAGAAAAGCCGATATAACCCCTTTGCCAAAGGAGACATCCATGAACACAATCGTTGCCCGTCACATGTCCGCCGATATGTACGCCTGCAAGGCCAGTGCCATGGCGGACGGAGCTGCGCTCCAGGAGCGGCTGTCCCGTCTGATGGAAGCCGCCGGCTTTCACATCGGCTCCTTCGATATGCAGGGCGTCAGCGAAGACCACACCGCCGTCCTGCTGCTCCTGGAAGAAGGCCACTTCGCCATTCATCTCTTCAACCAGCTCCGCTACGTCGCCGTGGACATCTTCCTCTGCACCGAAGGCGCGGCCCCCGAGAAACTCCTGCAAAGTCTTCGGGACTATTTCCGGCCGGAAAAGTTCCGCACCACCTACCTGAAGCGCGGCGACTTCAAGGGCGGTCAGGACATGAAGCCCCAGGTCAAGACGCATCTGGCCCCGCTCCGCCGCATCCACAACACCGGCGCCAAGGTCATCCGCCTGCTGGCCCATCGTCGCCACTGACAGCCCCGCGGTTGTTTGTGCCGATAGCCTCGTCCGCTGGTTCGCTGAACCCCGGCGCTGAAGTACTTGCCCGCCCTCCCCGATATTATTGAGAGCCGGAAATAATTTGGCGAACCCCCTTGCATTTTTCATATTCTTGTATTATAATCTTTGTGTCGTCGGGATGTGGCGCAGTTTGGTAGCGCGCATCGTTCGGGACGATGAGGCCGCAGGTTCGAACCCTGTCATCCCGACCACAAGAAGCAGCTTAAAGGGCTGGCGTGATTTTCTGCCAGCCCTTTTTGATTTGCCCATCCCGTTTTTCGTCGCCACCGCCCACTCACAAATCCGTCGGTGGGCGCTCCTCCCCCGCTCCCGTAAGCTGCAGGCGGCTCCGCGACCATCTCCCCCTCCGGCAGCGTCATATCATATCGTCACCGCCAGGTGAGTAATGATTATTGACGCAATAAGTCAAAAAGACAAATTGCGAAATGGATACGAATGGTAAAAACCTTGCTATTACGGGATTTATCCGGTTTCTATCCGATTTTTTGCGACTTTTCCTACTGAACAAAACGCTTGACATAGTGTCAAACTCCTCCTCCACCGTTTCATACGCCGGCACATCGAAGCCGCGCACGTCGGTTTTGCCGGTAACGACATCGGAGATAAGGCTGACTTTGAGGGCTTGCGCTCAGAGAACAGCGCGCCTGTTTTTTCGAGGAGGAACCGTTTTCGTTTCACTCTGTTATTCTTTTCTCATAACCCCGGCAACTCGCCCAAATGGGCCATGATGCGTACATGAGGATAGCGCGCCAGGACCTCCGCCGATGTCGTGCCGGTGGTAACGCCGGCGAAGGGGACGCCGGCGTTTTGCGCCGCGGCGGCGTCCACCTCGCTGTCGCCGACATAGAGGGCATTGGCCGGGGAAAGGCCGAAGCGGGAAAGCGCCTGACGGATGCCCTCGGGATCCGGCTTCAACGCCGCCACCTCCCGGCAGCCGATGACGAAATCCACCAGCGACGCCACCTCGTCCCGGTCCAGTTTCTCCTGAATGCGATGGCTTGTCTTGGAGGAGATGATGGCGATTTTCTTCCCCTGCCGCCGCAACGCCCGTAGCGCCGGCAGCGTCTCGGGGTAAAAATGGGTGCCGGCGGTCATGAACTGGTCGGCATAGGGCTGATAGCGGCGAATGAAATCCGCCACCACCGCTTCGTCCTCCGTCCCCAGAATGCGCCCCACCGCCACCGGCATCGGCAGACCGATGGTGCGCCGGACAGCCTCGGGATCCGCCGGCGGCCGCCCCAGCTCCCGCATCACCCGCTGAAAGCAACCGACGATGCCCTCGGTGGAGTCCACCAGCGTATAGTCGAAATCAAACAGATAGCATTCGTACATGAAGGACTCCTTCCCGCGAAACTACTCACTCCGCCTTCACGATGTCCTTGTCGGCGTTGCGCACCGACTTCCAGCGATCGTGCAGCCAGAACCATTCCTCCGGGTACAGACGGATGCTCTGCTCCAAAACGCGGCTCACCTCGATCATCGTCCTCCGGATGTCGGCCGCCTTGTCCTTCGTCCGCTCGACGAAAATCGGCGGCTGGATGACGACGCGGTGGCGGCCGTCCGGCAGGCGGTGGATGTAGCCGGGGAAAATCGGCGCGTTGCGGTAGCGGGCCAGCGTCGCCGGGCCCTGAACGAAGTTCGTGGGCCGCCCGAACCAGTCGAAGATGATGCCGTCCCGGAGTCCCACATCCTGATCCATCAACAGCCCGATGAACCAGCCCTGCTTCAGGAACTCGAACATCTCCCGCACGTTGTCCTTATAGGTGATATGCATGCCGACAAAGCGCCGGTACTCGTTGATGAAGCGGTCGAAGCCGCCCTCCTTCTGCCGCATAGCCACGCCGACCAGCGGGAAGCCCGCCTGCGCCAGCACGCCGCCCATCATCTCCCAGTTGCCGCTGTGGGAAATGGCGATGACGCCGCCCCGGCCCAGGGCCATCCCTTCCCGCAGGTACTCCGCTCCCTCGATCTCGACGAACTCGCTGAACCGGTCCCGCAGCACCGGAAAGCGCATGACCTCGAAAGTCATCGGCCCGAAGCGCACCCAGCTCGCCCGGGCAATGCGCTCCGCCTCCGCCTCGTCCACGCCGAGACAGATCTTGATGTTTTCCACGGCCATCTTCCGCCGCCGCTTCGGCACCAGCGGCCAGGTGCACTTCCCGAGGAACTCGCCCAAAGCGGAGCAGAATCCCCCCGGCAACCGGCAGCAAAGCCAACTGAAAAGCCGCGTCAGGTAATATGTCATATATGTTCAAGCCCCCTGTCAGGGAATTGCATTAAGCGAAATTGTTCTCTATCGTAGCCAAAGCGTTATTCACATAAAATGAGACTTATTCAGTGGGAGCTTTTGACTCCCACTGAATTTAGTCGAATTTACCCAGCGCTCGTTAGCATCGGATAAACCGCGGCGTGTGACTGACATATCCGATCCGTCAGGCGGCGAAGTCGGTTTCAATCCGCCGCTTGGACATAGCCGGATGACTTCTCATGATTTCCTGCAACCGCTTCACCGTCTCCCGGGAGAAAACCTGCTCGCCGCAGTTCGCGCATTTGCGGCCAGGAACATGATGAATAATCACCTCGTAGTCCCCCTTGTCAAAACGCACCGTCAAATCGGCTGATTCTGTCGTTTTCTGCCCGCAGACGGGGCAAATGTCTTTAATCTTCATGAGGTTCCCTCCTATGCTCAAAGGTTTCATCCCATAATTCAGGAGCGGGATAATAAGCAGTAATAACGACAAGCATGTCTTCGCCATAACCAATCACCACATGTAACGGCTTTCCCCGAAAGAGGCTTCGCAGTATCAAGCAGCTTGGCAATGGCCAATCCTCAGGATAATCTTCAATGATTTTTCCGGTTCGGATAGCCTCCGTTATATCTTCGTCTGTGATACTCCGTTGTTCCATCCGTTGAAGTGCATGGGTGCTGAATTCTACTTTGTTTTCGACGGCAAGTTTTCGGAGATCTTCTATTTCCATTCCCCAACGCCTCCTGTGCTTGCATTATATCACAACGAACAGCGGGCTGTCACGCCCCGAGTTTTACAGTTTGAAAAGCGCGCAAAGTGCTTGTCATCAGTGACAGCAAGGTTTGCGCGCTTTTGTTATGGCTGTTTTTTTGTTATGCTCTGTGAGATGCTCCTCAGGAATTTGTTGAACACCTCCTGCCTCG
>JAFSWT010000119.1 GCA_017444395.1 Schwartzia sp. (in: firmicutes)
GTATAGGCCACGGCGCCGCCGACGCCCACTTTCTTGCCGCCGACGGAAATGCCGCCCGCGACGGTGGTCTTTTTCGTAACATCCTCCGCCGCGACGACGAGGCTGTTCAGATTGTCCAGCGTGGTATTCCCGCCGTTCGTCTTGCCGTCAGCGGGCGCAGAAGCGGCGCTTCCTGCGCCTGCGCTCGCATTAGGCCATCCTTGGCCGTCGATGACGCTCTCCGTGTGGTTGACGCCCCGGTTGATGGCGACGGTGCCGACGGCGCCGACATTGGACTGGGTGATATTCACGTCCACGCCGCCCGCTACGGCCAGCGCGTTGCTCTTGTTCAGCGTCGTCACTTTGACAGAGCTGTCCTTATCCTCCCCCACGATGTTCGGCATGGAGATGGTGTTACCCGTCAAATAGCTGCCGGTGGTGTTGTTCAGGGAGTTATAGGCGAGGGAAAGGCCTATGGCCATGCCTTTGCCGCCGGCCACTTCGCCCGTGATATTGAAGATGTTGGAGGTGTTTTCCGCCTGGGCGGTAATCTTTCCCCCCGCGAGACCAGTGACACCCGCGTCGTTCAGGATCGTAGCGCCCGTGATGGTGTTGTTGGCGATGTTGACCCTGGTATCGTTCTTGAGGTCGTTCCAGCTTCCGGAGCCGGCGCCGTTGAACGTCTTGCCGCCGATAGCGGCGCCCGCGCCCACGGAAACGATCAGGGAGTCGCTGGCCGCCTCGCCCTTCACGGCATACGTCGCCAGGGTGGAGTTCGTGATGTCGGCTGAGATGTCGTTCTTCACATAGTTGTAGGCAATGCCCGCGGCCGCCCCGGCCGCGCCCGCCCAGCCTCCGGCCATGGCGGCGGTGATGGTGCGGCTGTAGTTCCTGTCGAGGAGGCTCTTGGCGCTCTTCTCGTCGCCCGCAGCCTCGTCCGCGATCTTGCCCTCGTCGGTGCTCTTGGCGTCACCGTCAAGGGAGGATTCCGTGTCGCTGGTATCGAGATAGATTTTCCCCGTGGGATCGACGCCAGCGTCTGTCAGGGTTTGCTTGTTCTTGTCCGCTTCGGTCTTCTCTTTGTCCTTGGCCTTCTGCAGCTCCTGTTTTTTCTTCTCCGAGAGCTTGTTTACGTTGGCGATTAGGTCTTTATCGGCCTTGATTTCGGCGTCGAGGTCGATGGAGACTTCCCCGGCTCTGACGCGCACTTCGCCCAGCGCCAAATTGTCCTTTGTTTCCGCGTTGTCGATATAGGCATGGACGTTGTTCTTCACGCTGCCATAGGCAAACGCGCCCTCGAATCCGTAGCCGCTGTTCCCTCCGGCTTTCGTCGCCGCCAGAGCGCCGTTGATCTGGGTGGTGCCCTTTTCGGCCTCCACTTTCACCGTGGTGAAATCGTTGTACGTGCCGCCGATGATGCCGCTGGACAGGTTGTTTTCCAGATTGCTGATGGCGACGGCGCCGCCGGCGCCCACATTGGCATTATCGCCGCTGGCGGAATTGAACGCCAGACCGCCGGCGATCTGGAAGTCCGTGCTGGTGGCCTCGTTGGAGAGCAGGGTGAAGAGGTTAGTCGAGGTCACGTTGTTGTTGATCATCAGGGCATGGACGTCCTGCACGGCTTTGTTGTAATACACGACGCCCGAGCCGGAGACGCTCGTGCCGCTGCCGCTGTTGCCGCTCGTGCCCATGCCCGCCGCGACCTCGATGCCGATCTTGGAAGCCTCGTTCGCGAGATACGACACGTCCTGAATGGTGGAATTGCGCAGCAAAGAATCCACGTTCCGGGTGGATTTGTTCATGGCGAAGGTGCCGCCGATGCCCACCTGCGTCGCGGCGCCGTCTGTCAATGTATTCTTGGTGCTCGTGCCGCCGAGGGTGATGGAGCCGAGGAAATCGGTGGCGGAAAGGTCAACGGAGCTTACACCGTCGGGTTTCGTCTCTCCGTTTTCCGTTTTCACGTTTTTCACGGTCACGTTATCCAGCACGGCGTCGGTCTTTCCGCCGAGGAAGGTCAGGGCTACGCTACCCTCGATACCAATGGAGGCACCGGCGCTTCCACTCGATCCGGCGGGGGGCGCCGCGCCCTCATCATCCGCATTGGTGGTCCCATCCGGGTCTGCCGCCTTGGCGGCTTCTCCCATCGCGCCCGACGCGGAGGGCGCCGCGCTCTCGTTGTCGTTCTTATTCTGGGAGGTCACCTTGTCCTGCTCCAGATCTTCGGTGTTCTTCTTGGCTTCATCCGCGCCCGACTTGCCCTGCTTGGACCACTCGGTCCACTTTTCCGATTTTTCATCGCCGCTGGACTCATCTTTGGCGGCGGCGTTTGCCTTGGCGTCGTTCTTGAGCATACCCGTGGTGGTCGCCGAAAGCTCCAGGTCGTCCGTGGTGATGCTGCCCTTCGCATCGCCGGTGGTTTTTGCGCCGAGTTTTCCGGCGTTATTCCCGGCAACGCTGCGCGCCAGGGCCGCGTCCTGATAAATCTTTTGCGCGGCCTTTTCCGCGTCGGTGGAACTTCCCGCGGGCGCAGTAATCCCGCTGCCGTTGTCGCCAATCATGGCGACGCTGTTCACGTCATAGTTGACAATGCCCACGCCGATGCCGAAAGACTTGGAGCCCGGCGTGCTCTCCGCGTTGCTGCGGGCAGAGTTGTCCACATTCGTGGAATTTTGGGATTCGACGGAAACGCTGGGCGCGTTGATTTTGGCCTCGTCGTCAATGGACACGATGCTGTTGCTGTCGCCATAGGAGAGGGCCACCATGCCGGAAATGCCGACGGAATCCCCTTTGCCCGCATTCTTGACTTGGTTTTTCGCGTCGAGAGAATCGTTCGCCGAGACTTCAAGGGAGCCTGAGCCCTTGAGCTCCGCGTCTTTCCCCGCCATGACGAGGCTGTTGTTCCTGATGTTCTGGATGCCTGCCGTGGCGCCGACGCCCACTTTGCTGTTGCCGTCCTCGGCGCCATAGGTTCCCTCCGCTTTGGCGGTAGCGTCCGAGGACAGCTTGACTTCGGTTCCTTCCACCTTGCTCTGCTGCCCCAAGAGGACGATGGCATTGTTTTTCAGGGTGTTGATGCCCACGGAGCCGTCCAGCGCAAACTTGGCGGCGGCTTCCTCCTCCGACTTGCTCTCGGCACTCGCCTTGTAAGTCAGGGTGCTGTCCTTCTCGTCGTTCCCGTCCTTGTATTTTCCCGTGCCCGCTTCGGCGTTCAGGGTGACCTTGCCGTTGCCCTTGATTTGGGCAGAGTTGTCCCCTTCGTTATCCAGGAGAATCGTGGCGTTGTTCTTCACGTTGCTGACCAGCACGGCGGCGCCGATTTCCACGTTGGCATTGTCCAGCGAATTCTTCACCGACAGCTGGGACTTGTCGGCGGAGGCCGCGATCAGCGTCCTGGCGTTCACATTGACGGAGCCGTCCGGAACGTTCTCCCCCGCGCCCTCCGCCTTGGAGGCGGTAATGGCAGCACTCTTGCCAATCGTGACATTGGCGTCGTTTGTATTGGAAACGACGCCCACGCTGGCGCCGAGACCAAAGGCGGAAGTCTTCGCCGCATTGTCGCCGCCGTCATTGGTGCCTTCCACCTTGTCCTTGACATCCTGGACGCCTCCCTTGCCATCGCTGCCGGTGGCGTCCTTCGTCTTCTCGTCATTCTTGGTGTCCACGTCCGACGCGGCTTCCTTGATGGTATCGGTGGGATTGATGGACTTTTTCTCGCTTTCTTTCTCGTCCTCCGATTTCCCTTCGTCGCCTTTGTTTTTCTCCGTCGTGGCGTCCGTATCGTCCTGCTGCTTTTCGGCATCGGAGGTCTCCGGGGTGTCCTTGCCCTGGTCGCTTCCCGATTCGGGCTTCGTGTTGTCCACCGTCATCTTCAGCCCGGTAACGGTGTTCTCGGCCTTGATGTCCACAGCGCCCGCCGTGACGGAGCGATTCATGACCACATCGGCGCTGGTGTCATAGTTGGCCACGCCCACGTTGGAGACGACATAGCTCGCCTCGCCTACGGCGTTCGCTTTGACATCGATGTCGCTCTTCGATACCGCGGCGACGGATACCTTGCCCTTGTCCGCCGTCAGGGCTGTCGTGCCCTCGTTCACGGTCACTTTGGCCTTGGTGTCGCCGGCCAGGATTGCTACGCCGGCCGCGGCTTTATTGATGTCACCGCCGTTGGCGGAGGCGGAAAGGGCGGCCTTGGTGTCGGCATTGGCGGCAATCGTAATGCTGCCGGCCTCCGCCGCTGTCAGGTTGCCGTCGATGACGACGTCGGCGTTGTTATAGACGCGGGAAATCGCCACGGCTGCCACCGCCACGGAACCGCTCTGTACCGTATCGCCCTGGCTGTCCTTCTTGCCCGCTTCCGGAGAGGCGGCAAGGGACTGCTTGATCTCCACCGTGGAGTTCGCGGCGATGTCGATGCTCGCGCCCTTGATTTCGCTGTTTTTCCCGATGTTGATGGCGGCCTTGTTCTTCTTGCCGGAATAGTTGACATAGAGGTACTGATTCGCATCGGCTTCCTTCTTCGCCAGCTTGTCCAGCACACCGTCAAGAATGGTCTTCTCGTCCCCGAAGATGACGCCCTTCAAAGTGTTCGTCAAGGTCATGGGGGTGCTGTCCTCGTAGGTGCTGGTGCTTTCCGCCGTGAGCTTCACCGCGCCGTCGCTGCTGGTGATCTGGACGCCCTTCGTCTGGGCGTCGGTCCCGATGTTGATGGCAGCGGAAAGATCCGTGGAACGGTCGCTCCAGCGGATAGCGTTGGGAACTTCCTTGTCCTGGTTGTTTTCCTTGATGGTCTTGGTGTCCTTGACGTCGGACGTCTGCTTCGCCGTCAGGATGATGTCGCCGCCATCGCCGGTAGTGGCAAAAGCCAGCTCTGGATTCGAGCCTGTATTCACCACGTCCGTAAACTGCACGTTCTTCGTGCTCGCCAATATGGCGCCGTCGTTGATATTGATGACGCCCGCGCCCAGCATGATGCCGCTGTGAGTGTTGATATGACCGCTGATGTCGATGGACTTGTCGTTGGCATAGGCACCGTCCTTGAGATTGTTGACGCCATCCAACGTAATATTGTCAGCATTATACAGCGTATCAAAAGCGGTTCTCGTCGGCACGATGCCCGTGAACTGCCCGGCGTTGATGACGCCGGTAGGGCCCACGGCAATGCCTTCGGGGCTCAGGAACATCAGATGGCCGTCAATCTTCCCGCCCTTTATGGCGTTGACAACACCATTGATGTCAATTTTGTTGTTTACCAGATTGGCAAGGAGGGCCGCCTCAAGAGAACCGTTACTGAATTTGAGGTTGGCGATATCGCCCGAAGCCAGAGCAAACTTCTCGAACCGGTTGTAGGCAAAATCGGCACTTACTACTTTTTCCGGCTCGATATTGTAAACATTATTCGTGGAGCCAATCGGAGTGTTATCCTTTCGGACAATCTCTGTTGCCGCCTCGCCGATGCCAAAGGGATTGGCGAAAAACCCCGCCGCTATGGCCAAAGAAGCGAAACGCCGGCGGTCTTCTTTTTGCCGCGCTATGCGGCGGTCCTTTCTGCTGGGCCGCTTTTTCATGCTGTATCCGTATGCCATCTTGCTCACCTTTATCCTTTCATCCTTGAACGCTCGTGAAAACTATCGGTCATACTACTCTCTGTTAAGATTTTTAAATCTTTACAGAGAGTGCATGAGACGTCATCCGAGCCGAAGGCTCGGGTGTAGCGTGCGTAGCACGCGTCTCTCAGATTAAAATTTTAATCTGAGAGTAGTATCAAAAAGTGGCCGACAGGGTGAAATCCACCCTGGTGCTGTCCACTTTGCTGTCGTAAAAATCCTTCTTGAAGGGGAATCCCAGCGTCACCGCGCCGTACACGTGCTTGAACCGCGCCTCGAAGCCGATACCCGCGCTCATCAGGGTTCGATGCTCCGGGGCGGTGTACCCGCTCACGGTGCCCCAGTCGAAGAAGGGGAAGAAGAAAACGCGCTTCGCCTTGTCCAGCGGGACGTGGTATTCGATGCCCATCGTCAGTCCCTTTTCCCCGCCGATGAAGCCTTCCTCGTAGCCCCGGACGCTGTTGACGCCGCCGATGAAGAACCGGTCCGAAGCGGCCATGAAGTCGCCGGAAGCCAACTGCCCGTCCAGCCGCGCCTGCCAAAACTGCCCGCCGTTATAGCGCTTCTGCCAGAAGGAAGTGAGCCGGTAGAACTTGGCCGCGTCCGAAGCGCCGTCAATATCGCTCCGCCGCGCCCAGACAAAGGAGTGCTTGTGATAGAGCACGGTGGAATCCCCGTAATGGGTGAAGGAAATATACGGAATCACCCGGTTGATCTTGTCGTCCACCCAACGCACGTCGCCATGGCCCAGATCCGTTTCCGCCGTCTGACGGACGTATTGGAGGCCGGCTTCGTGACGGGAGCTTTCCGACACCTGGAACGGCACCCGCCAGGTGAGAGAGTAGGAAGACGACTTTCCGTCCACGCCCAACGGCCTGAGCTCGCCGTTCGTCACTTCCGTCCGGTTGGCCGAATAGTCAAGATCCAGCCGCATTCCCTTTTTTGAAATAGGAAAACTGTAGCCCAAAGACCACGCCTTGGTGCCCTGACTCCGGAGGAAGCTCGCCCGGAGCGCGTCCCGCTGTCCCGACAGGCTGCGGTTGTTGTAGAAAATGCCCTGCCGCCAGCGGCCGCTGCTTTCATAGCCGTCATTGTCCATATAGAGCGTCACGGTCTGGTTCTGGGGCTCAAAGGCGATGATCTCATAATCCGTGGTGCCTTCTTTGGCGCCGGGCTTCATCACCACCCGGAGCTGGAGATCGTTTGTCCCGTGAAACCAGCGCAGATTCCGGTTCAGTTCGTCCGTGTTGGCGATCGCGCCCGGCTTCAGGCCCAGACGGCCCGTGATGTACCCGGCCTTGGTGTGCTTGTTGCCCGTGACGGAAACCTCTCCCGTCTTGCCCTCGATAAGCCGGATTTCCACCACGCCTTCATGAATCCGCTGCGGCGGCAGCACCGCCCCGCAGGTCATGTAGCCTTTGTTCCGGTAAAGATCGGTCATCTTTTCCGCCATCTCCCGGAGATCCTTCAGGGTGATCTGCCGCCCGATGTAGGCATCGGCGACGGCCTGGATCTCCTCCTGCGTCAGGATTTCCGAGGGATTCCAATGCACCTTTTTCAGCTCGAAGCTGATTTCCGCGCCGGCGTCATCGGCGGGCGGCGTCTCTTCCTTTTCCACCTTGTTTTTCTTGGCCGCCTCGTCTTCCTCTATCTGTTCCAGAATCCGTTCCCGTTCCATAGCTCGGCGGTCGCGCTCCATCTGCGCGCCGGCATCCAGCCCTCCGGGCGCCACGGCAGCGGCCGCCTGACCTCCCGCCAGCAGCCCTAAAGTAAGCACAAAGCAAATCAAATCAGACGTTTTCATCGTAAATTTCCCCTCTATATACAAAGTCCTATGGTCATACGTATCCATCTATAGTATCGCATATTTTGCCACCAAATGTAAGGGGGGTTCCAGATTGTCACACTTTGCAGAACAAATGTTTTTAATGTTGCCTGTCTCTTCTCTCCCCTAGTATATACTATACGAAACAGCCTCGCCAATAATATCGCTCCGGAGGAATGAATTTAATTTTTCATACTTTTTTCCTATTTTCTTTCCCGAAAGAGCGTTTTGCGCTCCCCCCACCAAATCACGTTCCCCCTATGGATTCGTCCAGACGCAAAAAAAGAGGGGCTGCCGCGGAAACAACCGTGCTTCCGGCGACAGCCCCTTCATTTGCTGGTTTGAAAATGAGCCCGCGTCTGTTATATGCCGGGACTCGCGAAGTGCGTTACCGTAATGCGCGTCCCAAAGCCCTTTGAAGCCGGAATCCTTCGCGGCAACCCTAATGCCCCAAAAGCTATTCTCGGAAAAATTCCAGCAGCTCTTTGACTTCTGTCAGCTTGTCCTCAACCGGCCCGCATTGGATCTCTTTCCCGGAAACGATGAGCGCGTTGGGGAATGTCTTCCAGTCGATGGCGCCGATTCCCTTGATTTCGTTATTGTAAAGTCGCATCGCCTCCCCGTCCTTGAATTTCCGGAAAAAGACTTGCAGTGTCTCGGCGACGTCCGCGTTCTGCGCGTTGCCGTACATCTGTGCCGCCCGACTGCTTCCCAATAGCGTCGCCATCACATCCACCGTACCGGAGCCAAGGTTTTCGATCAGCGGCCTGGCGCCCCAGTAAAGAAGACGGACATTGTGCCCGCTCTCCGCCAGTTCCTGCGCGTAGCGATACGTGCTCAAAACGTAGAATTGCTCAAATATCCTTGCCTGCGCGTCCACCGCGGACGTCTTCTTCGTCTGCTCTTCGATATAGGATCTGACGGCTTTTGCGGCGGCGGGGCAGGCGTCGTCAAGGTAGCACAGAACGAAGCCCGCTTCTTTGGCTACATAGTCCTCGTATTTTTGGTCTCCGACAAAGGATTTGTAAATATGCCGTTCGTTGCTCGGAATGCCGATCAGAAACTCGACGCAATCAGCGGCCCCGTTCCGATAGGCGGCGAACACGTCCGCCGGAATCAGTTTCCCGTCGAGAGTCGGCGCCGACATATCCATCGCGAGGGTTTGCGTCGCTTCTTTCAGCCGTTGCTCCGGAAGCCGCAAGAGGTCTTCCACGGTCCTCGCCCCGGTTTCCGCCATGAGCTTCTTCGCCAGGTTTCGGGACGTTTCCGGCGTCTCGAAAGCCATCAGAGGACTCCCGTTGAACACGAACGCTTTTTGGAACAGCCCCTTCGCCTGCTCGCACGTAGCCAGGAGGCAAACGGAAATCGCCCCGGATTCGAAGCCCATCACGGTGATCCGCTCCGGGTCGCCGCCAAAGGCGGCGATATTCTCCCTGATCCACCGCAGCGCCGCGATCTGGTCGAGTAGGCCAAGATTCAGCGCGTCGGGACAGGCCTCGCCGCCGGGAATCCCCGAAAAATCAATGAAGCCGAAAAGGCCGAGGCGGTAGTTGAAGGTGATGCCGATCGTGTCGGGATAGATTTTGTGGAAATCGTCGCCCCACAGCAACGGTTCGGCGCTGCCGCCATAGGAAAAATCACCGTGGTGGAAAATCACCAGGACCGGCTTTTTCCGCTTCGTCCGTTTGCCGCCGATGCCGATATTCAGCGTCAGGCAATCCTCGCTTTGCCGGTACTGCGAGAGAATCGACCCGTCGTAATCGACCTGGATCGCGGCCGCACCGGCAAATTTCGCTTCAAAAACTTCCTCCGACGCGGGCAGCGGCTCCGGGGCCTTCCAGCGGCGCTCACCGACCGGTGGCTTCGCGTAGGGGATGCCGGCGAATACCAGGATGCCTCTTTCTTTCCTGCCGACAAAGACACCGGTCCTTGTCTTTACCGCCAAATCCGTATCAAACGCGCCGTGGATTGGCTGGTTCTGCTGCGCCGCTTCCTCGAAATCGTTTTCTGTCAGCTGGCCGTCGAATACGAAGCCGCCGCTCCCGTCCCCGTATCGCTCACGGATTTTCCGGGCGCGGTACCAGCGAAGCCCCCAACGGAACGCGAAAACGACCAGCGGCGGGATGATGACGTACCCGTACTGTTCCGCCACATAGTCGATCACATTCATGCCGATCCATGATGTGGCGAAATACTGGACAACCAAAAAGACGAGAACAAACCCGGCAAGAACCGTATAGCGGCGCATCGGTGTTTTCTGCACGGCCTTGCTGAACACGAGCCTGGATTCCAGCGTTTCCAGCGCGATTCCGACGACGAGGCAGATGATGGTACACAGCCACATCGGATAGCCCAGCAGCTTCGGGATTTCAAAAGTGAATCCATAGCCAAGGGCCGCGACGAGGGCAATCACAAAATCCTCAACCGTAAAAAGTTTCTTCATGCTTCACCTCAAAACAGGCAGGGAACGAAGAAGGACTGCGGTCTGCCTTCCCTCTTCGCTCCCTGTAAAGATAAAATGAGACTGTTCCGTGGAAGTTTTTGACCCCCACTGAATTCAGCCGGATTGACCCAAGTCTTTTCGACTGCTTATCTCCCGCCTTATACCGGGGCTGTCGCACGTTCACGGAACGTTCGGCAGCCCCTTCTGTATTCGAGGCGGGCGTCTTAGCGCTCGTTAGCATCGGATGCTATTTCATGGATTTCGTCCATCAAATGCAATAATACCTAGTCAGGAACCAGGTCCTTTCCCAATCCAGAATCTTTCGCTCGGATTCCTTCTCCGGATGAATATTGAACTCGTCAAAAATCATCACGTTCTTGTCCCTGAGGTCATAAAGCGGCCATTCAATCGCTTTGCCGTTGGGGGAGATATCCGCGCTGAGGGACGGGTTGCCGGTCTTGGCGAACTGAACCCACATCCGGCGCATGGTCTTCGAGAA
>JAFSWT010000014.1 GCA_017444395.1 Schwartzia sp. (in: firmicutes)
CCTTCGCAGCCGGAGCAGCCGGAGCCGGAGCCGGGGCCGGAGCCGGAGCAGCGGCCGGATCCGGAGCAGCAGCGCGCGGAGCCGGAGCAGCCGAAGCGGCGCCGCCGACTTCCTCAACATCAACCTGATAAGCAGTTCCGTTTACGGTAATGTTAAATTTTTTCACTTATGATTCCTCCAAAATGTCATATATTTGAACGCCGGCCGCTCGGCCAGAGGCAAGCGGCCTGCGGCGTCCACGGTGTCTTGCAGGCGGCAGGGCAAATGTCCGCCGCTTATGCCGGAAGATTAAAGCGGAATGTTGCCGTGCTTCTTCGCCGGGCCAACTTCGCGCTTCGTCGCCAGCATGTTGAGGGACTGGATGATGCGGGGACGGGTCTCCTTCGGCTCGATGACATAGTCAACATAGCCGCGCTCCGCCGCTTTGTACGGGGTAGCGAACTCAGCAACATACTCGTCGGTATGCTTCTGCTTGAGATCCGGCTCATCCTTCTTGAAGATGATGTTCGCCGCACCGGCCGGGCCCATGACCGCGATCTCGGAGGACGGCCAGGCGATGACCTGATCGGCGCCGACTTCGCGAGAGCACATGGCGATGTAGGAACCGCCGTAAGACTTGCGGAGGATGACCGTGATCTTGGGAACAGTCGCCTCGCTGTAAGCATAGAGCATCTTCGCGCCGTGGCGGATAATGCCCATGTATTCCTGGTTGACGCCCGGCAGGAAGCCCGGAACATCGACGATGTTGACCAGCGGAATGTTGAAAGCGTCGCAGAAACGGATGAAGCGCGAGGACTTATCCGAAGCGTTGCAATCGAGGCAGCCGGCCATGTTGTTCGGCTGGTTGGCGATGATGCCGACCGTGCGGCCGTCGAAGCGAGCGAAGCAGGTGATGATGTTCATCGCGAAGTACTGATGGACTTCGTAGAACTCGCCGTCGTCGACGATCATGCGGATGACGTCCTTCATGTCGTAAGGAGCGTTCGGGTTGTCCGGGATGATGGTGTTGAGGCCCTCGTCCATGCGGAGCGGCGAATCCGACGTCTCCATCAGCGGGGTCTCCTCCATGTTGTTGCTCGGCAGGAAACTCAGGAGATAACGAATCTGCTTGATGCAGTCTTCGTCGTTCTCCGCCGCGAAGTGCGCCACACCCGAAGTGGAGTTGTGGGTCATCGCGCCGCCCAGCGCCTCAGCCGTGACTTCCTCACCGGTAACGGACTGGATGACCGCCGGGCCGGTGATGAACATCTGGCTGGTGTTCTTGACCATGTAGATGAAGTCGGTGATAGCCGGCGAATAGACGGCACCGCCGGCGCTCGGGCCCATGATGGCCGAGACCTGCGGGACAACGCCCGAAGCCGCCGTGTTGCGGAAGAAGATTCCGCCGTAGCCGGAAAGCGCGTCAACCGCTTCCTGGATACGCGCGCCGCCCGAATCGTTCAGGCCGACGCAGGGAGCGCCCATGCGCATCGAGAGGTCCTGGACCTTCCAGATCTTGTGCGCATGCTTCTCACCCAGAGAACCACCCTCAACCGTGAAGTCCTGCGCGAACGCATAGACCAGACGGCCGTCCACGTTGCCATAACCGCAGACAACGCCCTCGCCCGGGAGCTCTTTCTTTTCCTGGCCGAAGTTGGTGCAACGATGATGGACCAGCGCGTCAAGCTCGACGAACGTGCCCTCATCGAACAGCAGATTGAGACGCTCACGAGCCGTCAGCTTGCCTTTCTTGTGCTGCTTCTCGATGCTCTTCTCACCGCCGCCCAAGCGGACATGCTCGAGCTTGTCCTTCATGAACTTGATTTTTTCCTGAACAGTAGCCATGCTCTACCTCCTAATGGATCAATTTAGTCTTGCGTACTCTATTTTGCACGAAAAACCAAAATTTTGCAAGGGTTTTCTGAAATTTTTTTGAAAAAAAATAGAAAAATCCCTAAAAGTTGAATCTCCCGATTTCCTGCTCCAAAAAATTGCCCATGCCGCTACCGGTAAAGGCATAAGGCATGGGCAATATTCATGGGCTAAGGATCAATAAGCGTCACGCTTGTCGCGGAGCTCGCAGATCTCAAGCAGGATGCCGCCCGTGGACTTCGGATGGATGAACGCGATGTCCGCGCCACCAGCGCCGCGGCGGGCCTTCTTGTCGATCATCTTGACGCCCTTCTCCTGAAGCTCTTCGATGGCGGCGTCGATGTTGTCAACGCGCAGCGCGACGTGCTGAATGCCGCCCTTGCCGCCGTTGCCTTCCATCCACTTCGCGATCGGGCTGTCCGGAGCCGTCGCAACGAGAAGCTCAACCTGGCTGCCGTTCCACATCGGATGGAACACCGTCGTAACCTTCTGCTCAGCAACCGTCTCTTTGCCGCTGCAGGGAACGCCCATGCACTCGGCCCAGAACTTGCTGCCCTCGTCAAGATCGGCACAGGCTACGCCAAGGTGGTCTACGCCAAGAACGTGAAACTTACTCATGTGAAAACCTCCCATTTTTTTATTTTTGGAACAGCCACAAGCGCAGGGCTGTATGGCCATTTTCCATCCACGATGTTTTCTCATTTCAGCATACTCTCCATGACCTCACCGACAACCGAATAGGGATCCGTCTTCCGCGCCTTGATGGCCTCGACGTATTCGTCGAGCTTGCCGTTCTCGACAATGCGGCGACGGATGTAGGAACCGATGCGGCCGTCCAGCAGGTCCAGCATTTCATTCTTCGTCCGTTCGGTACGTCTTACAGTCAATTGCCCGTTGCCCTCGATGTAATCGTGATGCTTCTTGAAAGTATCGACGATCTCGGTAATGCCCTGGTTCTGGTTGGCTACGGCCTTGAGAATCGGCGGACGCCAATCCTTCATGACGCCGTCCAGATCGAGCATCATGTTGAGCTCGGTCATGAGCTTGTCCGCGCCGTCATGGTCGGCCTTGTTGATGGTGAAGATGTCACCGATCTCCAGGATACCGGCCTTGATGGCCTGAATGTCATCGCCCATGCCCGGAATCAAAACAACCATCGTCGTATCGGCAGCTTTCACGATATCGACCTCGGACTGCCCGACGCCGACAGTCTCTACGAAGATGACGTCCACGCCGAAGGCGTCCATAGCCTTCACGGCGTCCGCCGTCTTGTGGGAAAGTCCGCCCAGGCTGCCACGGGTTCCCATGCTGCGGATGAACACGCCCTCGTCAAGGGTGAGACTGTTCATGCGGATGCGGTCTCCGAGGATCGCGCCGCCCGAAAACGGGCTGCTGGGGTCAATTGCGATGATACCGACGGTCTTGCCGCGCTGGCGGTATTCTTTCGCCAGCTTGTCAGTGAGCGTGCTTTTCCCGGCACCCGGAGGACCCGTCACGCCGAGAACATACGCATGACCTGTGTGCGGATAGAGCGTCTTCATGATCTCCGTCGCGTTCTCATGCTCGTTCTCAATAGCCGTGATGGCTTTCGACAGCGCGAAGCGGTTCCCATTCAGCAGCTCTTCTGCGATGTTCATAGTTGCACCACCCTTGGGAAGTAAGAGTATAAAGGTTGCCCTCTAAGAATAAAGATTCAAAGAGGGCAATCTTCTTAAACCGTCTTATTTCACGTTCGCCTTGATGAAATCAACAATCGCCGTGGTCGGAGTGCCCGGCGTGAAGACCTCGGCAATGCCAGCTTCTTTCAGAGCCGGGATATCCCCTTCGGGAATAACGCCGCCGCCGATGATCAGGGTGTCTTTCATGCCCTTCTCACGGACCAGGTTGACAACCTTCGGGAACAGGTGCGGATGAGCACCGGAAAGGATGCTCATGGCAACCACGTTGACGTCTTCCTGCATGGCAGCCTCAGCAATCTGCTCCGGCGTCTGACGAAGACCGGTGTAGACAACCTCGAAACCAGCATCACGGAGAGCGCGGGCAACGACCTTCGCGCCGCGATCATGACCATCCAGGCCCGGTTTTGCAACTAATACTTTGATTTTATCCATTTTTAGATTCCCTCCAACTCTCGCTTAATTAAAGGCTAACATGAGCCTCATAGAGGCCGAACACTTCGCGCATAACGTTGCAGATCTCGCCAAGGGTAGCATAGGTCTTGACGGCCTTCAGGATATGCGGCATAAGGTTCTCTTTCTCGTTCTTGCAGGCGTCCTTCAACTCGGCCAGAGCAGCCTTGACAGCTTCGTTGTCGCGGCCCTTGGTCATCTTGTTGATGGGCTTGCCAGCCTTCAGATCAGCCAGCTTCTTGCACTGCTCGACACCAACGGAAGCATCGACTTTGAGGAGGCCCTTCGGCGGCTCTTCTTCCATCGTGTACTCGTTGACACCGACGATGATGCGACGCTTGTTCTCGACGTCCATCTGCCACTTGTAGGCGCTATCCTGGATTTCCTTCTGGATGTAGCCCTTCTCGATAGCAGCAACGGCGCCGCCGAGCTCGTCGATCTTCTTGATGTAGTCCCAGGCCTCTTTCTCAATGCGGTCGGTCATGGCCTCAACATAGTAGGAGCCGGCCAGCGGATCGATGACATCGGCAAGACCCGACTCGTTCGCGACAATCTGCTGGGTGCGGAGAGCGATCGTAACGGATTCCTGCGTCGGCAGAGCGAGCGCCTCATCGCGGGAATTCGTGTGGAGGGACTGCGTGCCGCCCATGACAGCCGCAGCCGTCTGGAGCGCAACGCGGATGATGTTGTTGTTCGGCTGCTGGGCCGTCAGCATCGAGCCGGCAGTCTGCGTGTGGACGCGGAGCATCATGGACTTCGGCTTCTTCGCACCGAAGCGCTCCTTCATGACCTTCGCCCAGACGCGGCGGGAAGCGCGGAACTTCGCAACCTCTTCCAGAACGTTGTTGTGCGCGTTCCAGAAGAAGGACAGGCGGCCAGCGAAATCATCGACATCCATGCCAGCCTTGATGGCGGCATCAACGTAAGCGATACCATCGGCGATGGTGAACGCGATTTCCTGGGAAGCCGTGGAACCAGCCTCACGGATGTGGTAGCCGGAGATGGAGATCGTGTTCCACTTCGGCACGTTCTTCGAGCAATACTCAAAGATGTTGGTGATAATCCGCATGGACGGCTTCGGCGGGAAGATGTAAGTGCCGCGGGCAGCATACTCTTTCAGGATGTCGTTCTGGATCGTACCGCGGAGCTGATCGGCAGGAACGCCCTGCTCTTCAGCAACAGCGATGTACATGGAAAGGAGAACCGAAGCAGGAGCATTGATCGTCATGGACGTCGAAACCTTGCCGAGGTCGATCTGATCGAACAGAACTTCCATGTCAGCGAGAGAGTCGATAGCAACGCCGACCTTGCCGACTTCGCCTTCGGAAATCGGATCGTCGGAGTCATAGCCGATCTGCGTCGGAAGGTCGAAAGCGCAGGAAAGACCAGTGCCGCCATTGGCAATCAGATAGCGATAGCGCTCATTGGAAGCCTTCGCCGTGGAGAAACCAGCGTACATACGCATCGTCCAGAAACGGCCGCGATACATGGTCGGCTGGACGCCGCGGGTGAACGGATACTCTCCCGGGAAGCCAATCTCGTCGGTGTAAGCCTCGACACCCTTGATGTCAAGCGGCGTGTAGAGGCGCTGCTCCGGCAGATGAGCGCGCTCCGGGTTCTTGGCGACTACTTTAGCCACCGCAGCTTCGTACTTTTCCAGCTCAGCTTTGATTTTCTCATTGCTCATAATTAGTTTTACCCTCCTATTTTTATTTGTTCGTCAAAACCGGTGATGAAATCCTCTATGGGCAAGCCCTGTTTATTTTACCTTCATCGAGCCGGTCTCGGCGAGCCTTACATGGAAGCTCAGAGCCTCTTTCAGGATATGCGGCGTATGGGCAACGCCCTTCTTCATCGTCGCTTCCAAAGCTCTGTCATAGTAGTCCTTGAGCAACGGCTTGTAGTCCGGATGCGCGCAGTTCTCGATGATGAGTTTCGCACGCTCACGCGGGCAGACACCGCGCAGATCCGCAACGCCCTGCTCAGTGACGATGGCGTCAACGACCTGCTGGCCGTGGTCAACATGCGAGACGAACGGAACGATCGAGGAGATGTCGCCGTTCTTCGCCGTGGACTGGGTCAGGAAGATGGTCAGGTAGCCGTTCCGGGCGAAATCGCCGGAGCCGCCGATACCGTTCATCATGCGGGTACCGTTGACAAGAGTGGAATTGATGTTGCCGTAGATGTCGGCCTCGATCGCGGTGTTCATCGCGATGACGCCCAGACGACGGACAACTTCCGGGTTGTTGGAGATTTCCTGCGGACGAAGCATGATCTTCTTCTTGTACTTCTCGATGTTCTCGTAGAAGCGCTTCTGTCCATCCGGGGACGGAGTCAGCGACGTGCCGGACGCAAAGTCAAGCTTGCCGGCGTCGATCATGTCGAAGATGCCGTCCTGAATAACTTCGGTGTAAACGGTGAGGTGCTCGTACTTGGAGTTTACGAAGCCCGACAGAGCCGCGTTGGCGACGTTGCCGACACCAGACTGCAACGGCAGCAGGTTCTGCGGCATACGGCCCGCTTTGACCTCGCCATCCAGGAAGTCGATGAGGTTGCCCGCCATCTTCTTGGCCACATCATCCACCGCCGCCAGCGGACGAACCTTGTCGGTGATGTCCGTCGGAACGATGTACTTGATCTTGGCCGGATCGCACGGAATGAACGGCGTGCCGATACGGGTATCGGGCCGTACAACCGGAATCGGAAGACGATACGGGGGATCGAGCGGAACATAGATGTCATGCATTCCCTCGAGAGCCAGCGGCTGGGAGGTATTGACCTCAACGATGACAACATCAGCGGTCTGCACATAGGACGGCGCGTTGCCGACCGAAGTCGTCGGGATGATGTTGCCCTCTTCCGTAATCGCAGCAGCCTCGACGATGGCAACGTCGATCTTGTTGCCCTTCATGAAGCCATAACGGGCCATCTGCGCGGAAGCGGAAAGGTCAAGGTCGCAGTACGAGACTTCGCCCGTATTGATTGCCTTCTGCATGGCCTTGTTGGTCTGATACGGCATACGGAAATCAATGCCCTTGACTTCCGCGAGAGACTCATCCAGCTCAGGACCAACCGAAGCGCCCGTCCAGATGTTGACTTTGAACGGCGTCTTCTTCATGCGCTCGGCGAGTGCAAGGGGAACAGCCTTCGGGTAACCGGACGGCGTAAATCCGCTCGTCCCGATGCTCATGCCCGGCTTGATGAACGCGGCGGCCTCTTCAGCCGTAACGATCTTATCCTGCAAGGCCTTGTTGCGTACACGATCGAGAATGTCACCCTTTCCTACCATTAAAAAACCTCCTTTAATTTCAGACCGATGACCGGCCTGTTATTTTGGCGCTCAGGCATCCACCGGCGGACCCGGCTCCGGGGTCCTCTGCCCTACCCACCCGGTAGGGATACGGCAGTGGATATGATGTCTTTCACACCAAGTTTATTCATGTTTTAGTCTACCACTCGACGGTCTCATAGTCAAGATGATACCGGCAAATCTTCTTCGTATTTTTTGACAATTTTCACAAAAGACAGCCCCGGTTTTCGCGGAAAACGGGCCTACCATATATTGTTAATTTTTTCTATGAAATATTAATATACATACCATATAAAGAGAAGTATAAAAATGAAAAAACGCCCCGAAAAAGGCGTTTTTTCGTGAGGAAAGGGGCGCGATTGCCGACGACTGGCTAGGGCTTTGTGCCTACATCATTTTCACTCTCTGACGGCCCCGGCAAGGCAGCCGAGAGAGCGAAAAGCATCCAAAGGAGCATCGACGTCGGGATGTTGAACAGGACATCGTCGGTGAGCCCTCCCAGCGCCACCGTAGCCAATGCCAGGCCCAGACCCAGGCGGAAGGAGGCCAGGAAAGAAGGAGCACTGGTGAGGCCCGTCCGCAGGGAGGAAGCCATTGCCCCGAAGAAGGCCGCGCACCAGGTCAAAGCCCCGAACACGCCGATTTCCGCCGCGTAGTTGAGATAGACATTGTGAGCGTGGACGATCTTCACCGCCGGGTCGTTGATGTAGAAATCATAGGTGGGATAGACCATCCAGTAGGCACCCCAGCCGATACCCAGCAGCGGGTGATCGAAGATCATGTCCAGGGTGCTTTCCCAGAGGGCCAGCCGCATCTCCGCCGAGGTGTCGGCAGTGGTGAAAGCCGAAGCCAGGCGCTCCGCCAGCAGTGGGTCAAGGAACAGGGCGCCGCCGCCCACCACCAGGCAACCCAGCAGCACCCGTCGATCCCGAAGGACACCATAGAGCGCCAAAACCACCGCCACAGCCAGGCAGGCGCCCCGGGCGTAAGTCATGGCCAGGCAGGCCGCCAAAGCCAGAAGGCCGCCACCCAGCAGGAAACGAGTCATCCGCTCCCGGGCGTTCATGAAGAAGGCGAAAGTCAGGGCGATGGCCTCATCGAGATAGCCGGCCAGGATATTGGGATTCTCCCAGGTGGAAAAGACCCGTTTGCGAAGCTCGGGAAAGGCGTTGCCGTCCACCCATTTCATGTCGCTGATGTCGATGCCGAAGATATATTGATAGAATCCGTAGGCCACGACGAGAATGGCCGACAGCGCCAGCGCCTCCACCACCTGGCGGAGCTGTTCCTCCTCCCGAACCAGTTGTCCCGTCAACAGATAGGTCAGGAGATAGACACCCACCAGATTGATATAGTTGTAAAAACTGAAGAACCGGTCGGGGGATACCAGGATGGAGGCGGCGCCGATGAGGGCGAAAAGGAACAGCGGCCGGTCCAGAGGAAGCCGGCGGAAACGGACTTCCGGGTCTATCCGCCAACGGACGAGCCAGAGGACAACGCCAATGAGCAATGTGACAACGGCCGCCGTCGGTGAGAGGGCGATGAAAAAGGCCGTTGCCAGCAGCGCGTAAAAATTGATCTGCGCCAGCGACAGGAGATTCCTTTTTTTTCGCCAGGCCGCATTATCCACATCCATGCATCACATCACCTCGCTTTTCCGCTTCGCCAAAAGAAGCTGCCGCAGGGGGCCGATGAGATAGAGGGAGCCCGCCGCCGCCAGCAGTTTTCCGCCCCGGGCCAACGTCAGCGCCTGTTCCAGGGCCCGGCGGGGATCTGCCTCAGCAGTCGCGCCATAGTCGGTCAGACGCGCCGCCAGTTCCGCCGCCGTAAGTGCCCGGGGAGAATCCGGCTGCGTGGCCACGATTTGATCGCCGGGACGGAGCAGATTCTTCAGGATGGCGTCCACATCCTTGTCTCGCAGAATCCCCAACAGGAATACCCGCCCGGCGCCGGGATAACAGGCGTCGATGGCCGCCGCCAGTGCCGCCGCCCCCGCCGGGTTATGGGCGCCGTCCACGCGGATGGCCTGTCCCGGCAGACTCATATCCTCAAACCGGCCCGGCCACCCGGTCACCACCAACGCCGCTTGCACCGCCGCCATCGTCAGCCGCGGCTCGCTTTTTTCCAGCAGCGCCGCCGCCATCACCGCCAAAGCGCTGTTCGCCACCTGGAAGGGCCCCAGCAGCCGCAGTTCATAGCGAAAATCGCCGATGCCGGCGGCCGGCGCGTCAAAGGCGACCATTTGCCGGTCTCCGTTGAAGCCGTGGAAGGCGGCCCGGAAATCCTCCCCCAGCACATGGAGCGACGCGTTCTTTGCCGCCGCTGTCCGGCGGATGACATCCAGCGGCATAGCCGTCGCCCCGGTCACCACCGGCACCCCCGGCTTGATGATGCCCGCCTTGTGACGGGCAACGCCCTCCAGGGTGCCGCCGCAGCGGTCGGCGTGCTCCAGACTGACATTGGTGATGACGGACAGCGCCGGGGTGATGATGTTCGTCGAGTCCAAAAGGCCCCCGAGGCCCACCTCGATGACGGCGTATTCCGCGCCCGCTTCGGCGAACCAAAGGAAGGCCAGTGCCGTCAGCGCCTCGAACTGGGTCGGGCACTCGTCCCCTTCGGCCACCATTTGCTCCGCCGCCCGCCGAACCGCTGTCAGGCAACGGGCAAAATCCGCCTCGCTGATTTCCGCGCCGTTTATCTGGCAACGCTCCGTATAGGAGACGAGATGGGGCGAGATATAGAGACCGGTCCTGAGGCCCGCCTGCCGGAGAACCGCCGCCAGCATGGCCGAGACTGAGCCCTTGCCGTTGGTACCGGTGACATGGATCGTCCGGTACCGCCGTTCGGGATGGCCAAGCAGCTCTGCCAGCCGTTCAATCCGGGAAAGGCCCAGCCGGATGCCGAAGGCATTGAGTTCCTCCAGCCAGACCAGAGATTCCTGATAATCCATAGAAATCACGCCATCTTCGCCAGGTATTCGAGGCGCTGAGCCAGCGCGGCCCGCTTTTCCTCATACTCCTGTTTCTTGGCCCGTTCCTTCTCCACCACCGCCGCCGGGGCCTTGGCCACAAAGCCCTCGTTTTCGAGCTTGGCAGCGGTGCGCTTGATTTCCCGGTCCAGATTGTCCAGCTCCTTTTGCAGCCGGGCCGTTTCCTTGCCGATGTCGATGAGATCCTTCAGCGGCAGGTAAATCTCGACGCCGCCGGCCACCGCTGTCAGCGCGTTCTCCGGCTTGGCGGCGGTCGCGGCCGCCAGTGTCACCGGATCGGCGTCCGCCAGTACCCGCAGGTATTCCGCGTGGGCGCCGAAGACCTCTTGCAGCCCGGCGTCGGCGAAGTGCAGGATGGCCTCGCTCTTCTTGCCCGGCGCCGCGCCCACCTCGGCCCGCATGTTGCGGATGGCCTTGATGGTCTCCATGATGGCCGTCATCGGCGCTTCCGCCGCCTCGTCCAGCCATTTCTCCTCATCCTTCGGCCAGGGAGCGACCATGATGCTCTGTCCTTCATGGGGGATATGCTGCCAGATTTCCTCGGTGATGAACGGCATAAAGGGATGCAGTAGCCGCAGGGTATGCTCGAGAACATAGCCCAACACATACTGGGCCGTCCGGCGGGGTCGTTCGTTCTCCTTGTCGTAGAGCCGGGCCTTGGCCAGCTCGATGTACCAGTCGCAGAGCTCGCTCCAGATGAATTCGTAAATCATCCGGGCCGCTTCGCCCAGCTCGAACTTCTCCAGGTTTTCGGTGACGCCCGCCGCCGTCTTCGCGTAGCGGGAGAGAATCCAGCGGTCGGACAGCTCGAAGTCCTTATCGCCGGGGACAAAGGAGGCATCGAAGCCCGCGAGGTTCATCATCATGAAGCGGGAAGCGTTCCAGAGCTTGTTGGCGAAGTTCCGGGCCGACTCCACCCGTTCCCAGTAGAAGCGCATATCGTTGCCCGGCGTGTTGCCCGTCACCAGCATGAAGCGCAGGGTATCGGCGCCGTACTTGTCGATGACCTCCACCGGGTCGATGCCGTTGCCCAGGGACTTCGACATCTTGCGACCCTGGCTGTCGCGCACCAGCCCGTGGATGAAGACATGGCGGAAGGGCACGTCGCCGCCGAATTTCAGCCCCATCATCACCATCCGGGCCACCCAGAAGAAGATGATGTCATAGCCCGTGACCAGCGTATTCGTGGGATAGAACTGCGCCAGCTCCGGCGTCTTGTCCGGCCATCCCATCGTCTCAAAGGGCCAGAGCCCGGAGCTGAACCAGGTATCCAGCACATCCTCGTCCTGATGGACATGAGCGCTGCCGCACTTCGGGCAGACGGTGATGTCGTCGCGGGACGCCGTCGCCTCACCGCAGTCGTCGCAGTACCATACCGGGATGCGGTGTCCCCACCAGAGCTGACGGGAAATGCACCAGTCGCGGATGTTTTCCAGCCATCCCGTATAAATCTTCGTGAAGCGCTCGGGCACGAACCGGATGCGGCCATCGTTCACCGCCTCGATAGCCGGCTTGGCCAGCGACTCCATCTTCACGAACCATTGCTTCGACACCAGCGGCTCGATGGTGGCGTTGCAGCGGGAGCAATGGCCCACGGCGTGCTCATGCGCCTCCACCGAGACCAGGGCCCCGATTTCCTCCAGCTCCTTCACCAACTGTTTCCGGCACTCGTAGCGGTCAAGGCCGGCGTATTTCCCGGCGCCCTCGCCCATCGTGCCGTCGTTCTTGATGACGATGACCTGCTCCAGATCATGCCGCATCCCCATATCGAAATCGTTGGGATCGTGGGCCGGGGTCACCTTCACGGCGCCGGTGCCGAAGGCCGGGTCAACATACTCGTCGGCGAACAGCGGAATGCGGCGGCCCACCACCGGCAGGATCAGCGTCCGCCCCACGAGGTGCTTGTACCGTTCGTCGTCGGGATGCACCGCCACGCCGGTATCGCCGAACATCGTCTCCGGCCGCGTCGTGGCGATTTCCACATACTCGTCCGAATCCTCGAACTTGTAGCGGATATGCCAGAGATGGCCCTGCTCCGTCTCATGCTCCACCTCGAGATCGGACAGCGCCGTATTGCAGTTCGGGCACCAGTTCGTGATGCGCGTTCCCTGATAGATGAGCCCCTCGTCATACAGGCGCACGAAGACCTCCCGCACCGCCCGGGAGCAGCCCTCGTCCATCGTGAACCGTTCCCGGTCCCAGTCGCAGGACGAGCCCAGCGAACGAAGCTGCGACATGATGCGGCTGCCGTACTGCTCCTTCCAGGCCCAAACGCGCTCCAGGAACTTCTCCCGCCCCAGGTCATAACGGCTCTTGCCTTCGGCCCGGAGCGTCTGCTCCACCTTCGCCTGGGTGGCGATGCCGGCGTGGTCACAGCCCGGCATCCAGAGCGTATTGTAGCCCTGCATCCGCCGCCAGCGGATCAGGATATCCTGCAGGGCGTTGTCCATAGCGTGCCCCATGTGGAGCTGCCCCGTCACATTCGGCGGCGGGATCACGATGCTGTACGGCTGTTTGCCCTCCTCCACCTCGGCGTGGAAGAGCTTGTTATCCTCCCAGAACTGATACCATTTCTTCTCGAAAAGTTTCGGATCGTACGTCTTGGAAATCGTCTTCCCGGTCTCTGCCATTGGAATGCCTCCTAAATAATACATCGCCGCGAAAAATAAAAGCCCTTCCATCCAAAAGGACGAAAGGGCCTGCCTTCGTGGTACCACCAATCTTCCCGGAACAACGGAACGGTTCATAAACTATTCACCATTCCTGTCAACCGGCTCATGGCATAACGCCGCCACCGCGTCGCCGCTTACTGTGATTTCAGCCGCGAAAGCTCCGAAGCGACCTTCCGCACATCGGACGCGGGAACTTTCACCTGCCGTTCCCTCTCTCGGCCGCCGCCCGTGCGTACTCCTCTTCCTCATCGCTGTCTTTCCTATACGATGGCATTTATACTAACATATTGTCCTGAAAAATGCAACCTTTGCCGCGCCTGCCGCACCTCCACCTGCCGAAACTTCCCGTCGAAGCAGGCCGCGACACATGGAAGGCGTCAACCTTTGCCACCCAGCTCTTTCGGCCGCGGCGGCACCGGGTTCAGTTCGTCTTTGAACAGGCGGACAAGGGCGGCGCCGCCCCGATCGAAGTAGAAGGAACCGACAGCGATGGACAACAGATGGCGGCCCGACACGTCATAGTAGTAAATCTCGTTGTCGTTCCAGACCAGATCGAAATACTTGTCCCAGACGCGCATATAGCCGGTGCCGTCCGGCTCCAGCACGTACCAGAGGTCGGCGCCGTACTTGCGGGCGTCCTCGCCGTAGGTGAACCGCGCGTCGATGATCTTTTGCAGTTCCTCTACGCTGGAGGCCTCTGCCGGACCACTGGGCGCTTTCTCCCGCTCTTCTTTCGTCATCGGTTTCTTCACGAAGTCCCGGTAACCCTGAATGCGGTCGAGCCGCCAGAAGCCTGCTTTGGTCCGCGGCCCTTCGGGAATCCCGAAGCTCTTGCGGCTGTTCGCCGGGCCGACAGCGATATGGCTTTTGGGCGGCTTCTCTCCCTCGGCCAGCTCGTATTCGAGGCAGAGATCGGCCTTGAGACCGCCGTACCAGCGCGGATACCACTTCACCGTCTTGCCGCTGACCTCGAGGCGGCCGTACTTGATCTCGGTGCCGTAGCCGGGACGCTCGATGTACCAATACTCGGTCAGTCCATCCTTCGCGTCCCAGTAGAAGAACATATCGTGCAGGAAGGCGAAAGAAACGTCCTTCTTCTGCTGGCGGTACTTGTCATCGTCGCCCAGCGGGAAGAACCACTTGTCCTCGGGGTCGCCACTCCGGACATATCCGTAGCCGCCGCGTTCGCCCGTCTTCACCAGCACGATGAAATGGTCGGCCGGGTTTGTCGTCGGGTCTTTGGCGTCGGCTTTCGTGACTTTGCCGCCCTCGCTCCACTGCTTCAGGCGATAGACTTGCCCCGGCAATTCCTTGCCGAGGTCGGGGCCGTCGATGATGGCGTTGGACGAGAAGGCCGTGTCGCTGGGCGAGCCGCCGAGCTGGAGCACCATGCCCGGGGACAGCGGCAGCTTCGCCATGAAGTCGCTTTCCCGCTCAAAGACGTAAACTTCCTCGATGCCCGCCTGGAGCTGCTGGCAATAGATCAGCCGGTTGCCTTCGAGGCTGTAATGGCCCGACGTTTCATGGGGGAACGTCAGAGTGATGGTCCGGTCGTTCCACTTGACGGGCTTGATGTAGTTGCCTTCATCGACGCCGCCGTACTTGTCATAGGTGCCGGTGCCGTCCGCGTTCAGCACCAGATGGAAACCGTTGGCGATATGTCCCTGGAGCATGCCCATGCCGGGGAAGACGTACTCCTGCACCTGTACCCAGCGGCCCGCCGCCTGTTTCATGTCCATGGGGTTTTTCGCGCTCTGCATGTCCTTGTCACGGTACTGGTACTTCTTGTTGTGGTACATATTGTCGTAGCTGGCGTGCTGGAGCCCCTTCGGCAGCTTCACGTCATCGGCGTGGTTTGGCTGTCCGGTCTGCATGATGTCGCCGAGCCGCAGGAACGCCTCGGAGAAGGTACCGTTCTTTTTCAGCGCCTCCTGCCAGGCCGCGTCCACCGGCTCCGTGTCCGGCGTCCCGCGTGACGCCTGCACCGACGACGTCCCGCCGCCGCTACCGCCGGCCGGCTTCGCGCCGCCTCCGCCACTGCCGCCGCCACAACCCGCCAGCGGCAACACCAAAAGCGCCGCCAACGCCGCGCTCAACAGCTTCGATTTGAGATTCATCGGGCATCCCCTCCTGAAAAATGATTGGAATCCATACGCCGGAATCGGCGCGTCAGCCAATCAGCCATCAGCTGTATGGCGCGTTCCTGTCCGCCGCGTACATCATCTCATACTCCACTTCATACTGTCTGGCACGCGGCATCATGTCCTGATTGTCTGTCCAGAGCTCACACTGCGTCATATCTACGTCAGATGCTTCAGGTCGTTCTCGTACTTTTCTTCATCAAATGATTTCTGATCGTGGAGAATGTCATAGAAATGTTCCACAACAACGCCGGCAATCCGCTCCTTTGCCTGCTGTTTGGAATATCCCGCCGCAATCAGCCGTTCAAGCGTCTCCTTTGTGATGGGCGGATTGTTCGCCCGCAGTTGATTGTTGACGACTTCAAGAATCAATTTCTTCAGACGCGGGTTTGTTCCTTCCACGTTATCGCTATGTTTTATGCGCCGTTTCATATATATGGGGTGTACCTCCTTCAAATGGCAGTTTTATTCCCTCATATACTTATGCCATTTGTTCAATAATTCAGTTGTCAAGGAATACTTGACAACTGAATTTTATTCTTGATTGCCTCTATGTAAGAGTAGTTCGGGAATTCCGAACTACTATATCTGATACCCATCGCCCCTGCCCTTAAATTTCCGCTTCCTCGATTTTCTCCTTCAGGATTCCTGCCAGCTTCGTGAATGCCGGTATATATTTTTCAAAAACCAGCGTAGCAAGCCGCTTTGCTTCTTCTTCATCGTAAACATGTACCGCTTCGTTCCGCTTTCCCAGCATTTCAAGCCATATTTCATCCTCGGGCAAAAAGCCTATGCTGTACGCCGTCTTGAATATTTCGCGGGGGGAGCCGGTCTGACCGGCACCGTGCAATTTCAGCGTCGCCTGTAATGCTTTCCAGGCGAGTTCAAAAGTGAGATTGAACTGCCCGATAATACCCATGCGGTAAATCTCATCCGTTGATAGCTTTTCTTCCTCGGCCGTTTGCAAGACCGTAAGGCATCGAATAAAATTCTCGTATTTTTTCATCAGCCAATCCCGCCCTTCATCATAGAGCACTATGCCGTCGCGCGTAATCTCGTCTTTCAGCTCCTCCGATATGCTGTGGTCAAGATTGACGACGTCAAACATCAAAAGCGTCACGGTCGTTTCGTTGGCATCAAAGGTAAAATCAGAAAAGCTCCCCCCCGATACCGCGATGTCAATGTCACTCCGTTCGTTGTTATCCCCTCTCGCCCGCGAGCCGAAAAGAATCACTTTCTTAATGTGATGCTTTTTCGCGAGAGCGATGATTTCTTCTTCTATGCGCTTGTTGAGATTATACTTCATACCCAATCGCCCCTAAATTCTTCCGAATCTAATCCTCCAACGCATGCGACCTGGCAAACAGCCCCGAAAGCTCACCCGTCAGTCGCTTCCGAATCATTCCACTTTCTCGAACACCAGCCTCGGCGACTCGGCGTCATAGACGGGTATCTCCGTATGGAGCTTTCCGTCCCGGTAGTCGAAGGTCGTGAAAAAGCCGATGTATTCCCTGGCCGGATCTTTGGCCCGGACGGTGAACCGGTCCGGATCCTTTTCCCAATTCTCATGCACAACGGCAATCGCCACCGGGCCTTCCCATTCGTACTGCGCGAACCGCCAGGAAAGCGCCTCGCCCTCGATTTTCAGCGTGTAGCCGCCCGCGTCCTTTGTTTTCCATAGCCCTTCCAGCCGCGGCAGCTCTTTTTCCGTTACCACCGTGACGTTTCCGTAGCGGCTTTCCGTCGTCGGCGAAAGGAACTCCACCTTTTCCCCGGCGATGTCGAAGACCTTGACGAAATGCATCACACCATCCTCGATCCAAAGCCCGGTAATCTGCGCGTAGTCCTTCTTGTCCCCCGGCTCCCGCAGCCCGGTCTTTTCGAGGTGCAGAACGGTTTTCCCGTCCTCCTCGGTGACGGTGAACTTCGTCTCCAGCGCCGGACGGTTCATCCAAAGAATCAGCATCGTGTCGCCGTCGATCTCTATCCGCGTGCCGTAGTCCCTCGGCTTCCAGGCGCCGTCGAGGGACACGCCGTTGGCGAAGACACCACCGGGTATCGCCATCCATACGCCAAAGCACAGCACAGCCGCCACCCATAAACCAAATACTTTCATTGCCGGCACTTCCCTTCATAGTCGTACGCCAGGCGAATCTCTACAAGAACGCTGCTTCTCCCTTTCCATAACATTATATAATATTCTGAACTTTCCGCAATATAAAGCAGAACTTTTTGCCATCAGGCATCGAAAAAATGTTCCACGTGAAACAATCTTGGGGAGACATTCCTGAAAAGCCTCAAAAATTGTTCCCCCATGCAACGTCGGAGCAAATATGGAAATCATTTCCAAAAAATGTTTCACGTGAAACAATTGGCAACCAAAAGCCGAAAGATGGTTTACACAGAACTATTTGGCAATCGCCCATCGAAAAATGTTCCACGTGAAACATTTGTCGATCCGAAAGGCGAAAAAATGTTTCACGTGGAACAATAAAAAAATCTGAAAGCCGTTACGGGGCGGCGGCGATGCCGCCGGTCAGCAGCAACCAGAGGGCGGCGAGGGCAAAGTAGGGGCCGTAGGCGAAAAAACTGCGGCGCTCCTTTTTTTTGGTAAGCAACAGCAGCAGCGCCGCCGCACCACCGGCGACGAGCCCCACCGTCACCACCATCAGCAGGCGGTCCGATCCCAGCCAGAGGCCGAGGGCGGCAACGAGCTTCACGTCGCCGCCGCCAATGCCGCCCTTTGTCAGCACCGCCAGCAGCAGGAAGGCCGCGCCGCCGGCAGCCGCCGCCAGCAGTCGGTCCGCCAGCGGCGCTCCGAGATGGACGGCCGCCAGCAGGCCACAGAGGGCAAAGGGCATCAGCACCCGGTCGAAGATCACATACTGCTCAAAATCCGTCACCGTCGCCAGTCCCAGGAAAAACGCTGCCAGGACGAGATACATCCCCGCCGGGAGCTGAAACGATGGCGAAAGAAACCATAGCGAACCGAAATAAATCAGTAAAAGCAGCGGTTTCCGCCATTGTCCCCGGTCTCCAACCGCGTCAGGAAAGCTCAGAACGGCCCTTCCCTCCTCGTAAAGGCGATGAATCCAGCCATCGGCCAGACGCATCATCAGTGCCGCGGCAGTCAGCTCGATAAAAAATAAGAAAAAAGACTTGGACTCCATATTTTTTAGGCCTCTTTTCCCATAAAGTGAATGCTTTACTCCCATATATAGCGTTGATGCTCCCCTGAAAGGCGATTTGAAACAAAATATAGAGCAAGAATGCCTTTGAACATTGTACCATATTTGAAAGGAAAAGTGAAAATTTACTGGAAAAAGCCCATTGAAGGTGCTATAATGAACCCATAAATGGAAGTATGGGCCGATGGTCCATGTAATATTGTTTCCCTGTGGGAAATCAGAGGAGGAAACGCGGCAAATGGGTAAGAAGCTCAGCGAGTCCTTGAACGCCATGATGGAGGGGCTGACCCAGAAGCAGTTGCTCCTGATGGCCGGCGTCGCGGGTCTTTTAACGTTCGTTGTTCTCTATATAGCGTTGTCAAATCTCACGCCCAGTGATCCGGCGCCGGTAGCACCGAAGGTCGCGACGACCGCGGTGGTGGTGGCGAAGCAGGACATCCAGGCCCGCGAGTACATCCGTGAAAGCACCCTGCAAGTCATCCAGCTCCCGAAGGACGCGATTCCGCCGGGAGCCGTCACCGATATTTCCACCGTCATCCGCAAGCCGGCGAAAGTCGCCATCATGGCCGGTGACGTGGTGACGGAGAAAAAAGTCTATCTCGACATCAAGCAGGCCGGCTTTACCGGCATGATTCCGCCGGATTGCCGGGCCGTCTCCATCGCCGTCAACGATGTCACCGGCGTGGCGGGCTTCGCCCGTCCGGGGGATTACGTCGATGTGCTGCTGGTTTCCGACAAGCTCGACAACAACAAGTTCACCGGCGAGATTTTCCTGCAGAATGTGCTTTTGCTGGGCATCAATAAGGCGGTGGAGGCCCCTGACGGCTCCTCCGGCGGCGGTGACAAGGACAAGAAGGACGACAAGAGCGCCAAAGCCGGCGAGGCGCCGGTGACGGCAACGCTGGCGGTAAAGCCGGAGGATACCCTGAAGCTCACCGTTGCCGCCCAGAGCGGCCAGGTCTATCTGGCTCTCAGGCCTTTCAAGCCCAGCAATACATTGACGCTGGACACCGACTTTTTCCTGCTCAAGGGCTCGGCGAAAGCGGCGGCCACCCAGCCGCCCCCGTCGGCGCCCGGCTATGCGCCGCCCGTGCCGGCGGCCCCCGCCGCGCCGGCGGAGCCGGAGACCGGCGCCAGCAACATTGAAGTGTATCGCGGAACGAAAGCGAGCAAGGGGAAATGAGCGTGAAGACGAATCATTTGCTGGGCCGCGCCGCCCTTGGCGCCGCCACCAGCCTGTTCCTGGCGGCTCCGGTGGCCTTCGCATCCCAGACCATCAATCTGCTTCCCAACGATTATGAATACATGACCTCCGAGGTGGCAATCACCCGCATCGCCATCGCCAACCCGGAGATCGCCGACGTCCAGCTCCTTCCCTCGGGAATGGAGTTCCTGGTCGTCGCCAACCAGCCCGGCTCCACCTCGCTCCTCGTCTGGGACGAGAACGGCGTGATGCGGGAGTATCGCATCGTCGTCGGGGCTGATAACACCGGGCTGGCGGAAACCATCCAGCGGGCCATTGGTTTGCCCGGTGTCCGGGTCAGCCTGGTGCCGGAATCAATCTCCGATAAAGGAACCGCTTCCGGCAAGTACCGCATCCTGTTGCAGGGCAAGGTCAAGAACCAGCACGAGCACGACAAGGCCATCCAGATCGCCCGCCTCTACAACGGCGCCAATGAAGTGGTGCGGGAAACGAAAGCGGAAGACGACGACAAGAAGTTCGAGTACAATTTTGATTATACCGCCCAGCGGATATATGAGAACATCATCGATTTGCTGGAAATCGAGAATCCCGTTCAGATCCGGCTGGAGGCCCAGATCATCGAGCTTTCGGTGGACGACGACAGCAACATCGGCCTGCAGTTCAAGTCGGCGACGGCCATGGAATACACCGAGCTCGGCGATACCGGGAAAGGATTTACGTCCGTTACCCTTGGCGATACCGGCGTCTTTTATGGCGGCGAGGATTTCAAGAACCATGATACCGGCTTCTGGGTATGGGATCATTTCACCCATATCAACGCTTCGCTGAACCTTCTCATCAGCAAGGGCAAGGCCAAGGTCCTGTCCCGGCCGAACATTTCCGCGCTGAGCGGCTCCAAGGCGAAAATCCACATCGGCGGCAGCATCCCGGTGCCCAAGAGCAACGGCAACGGCGATGTCACCTTCGAGTGGAAGGACTACGGCATCCGGCTCAACATCCGGCCGACGGTGGACGAGGGCGGCAAGACGATCACCGCCGAGGTCCACGCCGAGGCCAGTACCCTCGACTACGCCCACATGGTGAAGTCGGATTCCACCGAGATGCCGGCCCTGACCACCCGCAACGCCCATTCCATCATCCATATGAACAACGAGGGCACGATGGTCATCGGCGGCCTGATGAATTCCCAGGACAGCAAGGTTGTCACCAAGATACCGCTGCTGTCCAGCATTCCCATCATCGGCGAATTCTTCAAGCACACCAGCACGCAAAATGACAAGCGGGAGCTCGTCATCCTCATAACGCCGCGCATCGTGAACCCGGAGGATCCGGTCCGGATGTCCGACAAGATGAAGGAATGGTACGAGAAGGGGCAGCAGGAGGAAAGCGACCGCAACGACGTCGATGTCAACGCGCCGTTGCCGAAGCCGACGAAGGAGAAAAAGGAAGAGGAACGGCAGAAGAAGGAAGCGGAAGAACGGGCCGCCGCCGAGCGCGAGGCCCGGGAAGCCCTGGCGGACGCGGAGGCGGACTACCAGCTCCAGTCGCCAATCCTCGCCCAATATGCCGGCCAGAGCGTGGCCGAGCGGGAGAAGCGCGCCGCGGAAAGAGACCGGCAGCGCGCTGCCGAAGAGAAGCGGCAGGCGACGGAACGGCCGCGGGAAGACAACGCCCGGACGCAGCACCCGGCTGACGAAGGTGACGGCCGTCAGGCCGCCGAGGAAGCGGCCCGGCCCGCGCCGGAGCAGCGGACCTCCGGCAACGATATGCCCATGACGCCGGAGGAACGCCGGGTCGTGGAGTCGCCGCGGCAGGATACGCCGCGGGAAACCACCCGGCCAGATACGCCGGCCCAGGAACCACAGCCCATTGACGTGACGAAGCCGGTGGAGGACAAGGAGTATTCGTTCCTGCCGAAGTACATGGGCCGGGAGTAAAGAAGAGTAAAGGGGGACAGCCACATGGACGGAGCGCGCAGCGGCATCGTCATAACGGTATTCAGCACGGCTTCGGCGGTGGGCAAGACCCTGATCAGCATCAATATGGCGGCGGAGCTGGCCCATGAGGGCCACCACGTCTGCCTCGTGGACCTCGACCTGCAGTTCGGCGACGTCAGCAATTACCTGAAACTCGCGCCCGCCAAGACGCTGGCCGATGCCCAGCGGGCGGCGGAACGGGACACCGAGGCCTTCGACCCGATGCCGTTCCTGACCGAGTACCGCTACAAAGGCGTGAGCTTTTCCGTCATGGCGGGGCCGCTGGAGCTGGCCGAGGCCTATAATATGTCGCCGCTGACGGTCGCCCATATCGTCAAGCAGCTCCAGTACCGGTTCGACTACCTGGTACTGGACACGACCTCGACTTTCAGCGAGTTGAACCTGTCGCTGCTCGACATGGGGACCATCATCACCTTCCTCGGCATCGTGGACTTCATCCCCACCATCAAGAACATGAAGAGCGGCTGCGACACCATCCGCAGCATGGGCTACGATTCCAACAAGATCCGGCTGGTGCTGAACCGCAGCAATTCCAAGACGCGCATCGACCTCGAGGACGTGGAGCAGCTTCTGGGCGAACCGTTTTACCATGTTTTGCCAAACGATTTCGTAGCCGCCCAGCAGTCGATCCAGATGGGCGTGCCGCTGGTGCTGTCGTCCCAGTCGGCGTCGCTGGCCAAAGAGCTGCGGAATCTCGTCGGGCGCTACACGAATCAGGAAATCGAGCAATCGGAGACGCAGCACGGCGTTTCCTCCTGGTTCAAGAAGATCTTCAACAAGTAAGGAAATAAGCGAGCAGGAACATAGGGCAGGTGTGACGCGTGGATTACCGGGTTATCCTCATAGAGAACAACCGCCTGATGCTGGAACGCCTTTCGAGCGTCATCAAAGGGGCGGCGGGCTTCGAACTGGCGGCCCGTTACCAGCAGCCCGGCGACGCGCTGGGACAGGGGGCTGTCTTCAAGCCGAACCTGATCCTTTTGGACATCGACGACCGGGCGAATCTGCAGTTCATCCCGTCCTTCACCCAGACGTTTCCGGCGGCGGCGTTGCTCTGCATATCGAGCCACTGGAACGCCAACGATTCCTCCCATGTGGTGCGGGCCGGAGCCAAGGGCTACCTGATCAAGCCGTTTACGGCGGAGGAGCTCGGCGAGGCGGTGGACACCTTCGGCAAGAGCGGCATGGCTGTCTCCTCCGATGTCATGGCCTTTTTCAGCCCCAAGGGCAAGAGCGGCAAGACGACGCTGATCGCCAACCTCGCCCTGTCGCTGGCGCGCAAGAGCGGCGAATCCGTCGCCATCATCGACGCCGACCTGCAGTTCGGCGACATGGCGGTGTTCTTCAACCTGGCGCCCCAGAGCACCATCGTCGAGGCGGTGCGGGACGTGAAGTTCCTGTCGCCGATTACGCTGAACGCCTATTTCCAGGAGGTCAATGACAACCTGCGGGTACTCTGCGGCACCAAAAAGCCGGACTACGCCGAGCTGGTGGACATCAAACCCTTCAACGACATGGTGCGCATGGCCCAGAGCCTGTTCCGCTACATCCTCATCGACCTGCCGGCGGGTTTCAACCCGATTTCGGTGGCGGCGTCGGAGATTGCCAAGACGACGTATCTGGTGGCGATGGTCAGCGGCGGCTTCGAGCTGCAGCACATGCAACGGGCCCTCGACGTGTTCCGGGCCTGGCCGGACTGCGAGCAGCGGGTCAAGACCATCTTCACCCGGGTGGAGCCCTGCAACGCCGATATGCAGGAGAAGCTGGGCCTGGTGCTGGGCTATCCGGTGGCGGCGGTCATCCCCAACGAGTACCTCTTGGTCTCGGCGGCGGCCAACAACGGGCGCATGGCGATGGACAACGATCCCAACAATCCGTTGGCAATCAACATCGCGCGGCTGGCGGATTCCATCATCGGCCAGCGGCGCGGTAAGGTGAGGTAAACTATGGTTATCGTTGCCGCCCTTCTCTGCGGCGTGCTGATCTTCTTCCTGTTCGTGTTCTTCATGGAGTATTCGCGGCGCAGCCGGGCCGCCATCAACCAGCGCATGCGGTACTACGCCGGCGCCGAGGGAAGGCTGGAGGCCCCGCCGCCGCCGGAGAAGAAGTTCGCCGACCGCTTCATGGACTTCGTGCGTGGTCTGGCGAAGAAACTCCAGAACGTCCGCAAGGCCGAGGGCCTCGACCTCACGATGCAACAGGCGGGCCTGCCAATCCTGGGCTCCGAGTTCATCATCATGGCCCTGATTGGCGCCCTGATTACCGGTCTGGTGTCGTTCTTCCTGACATTGAACGCCTTCACCGCCATTCTGGTGGCGCTGGCCACGGTGCTGGCCGAGTGGTGCTACATCCAGATCCGCATCACGAACCGTCGCAAGGCCTTCGTGAACCAGCTCGGCGACTGCCTGACCATGGTGGCCAACGCCATGCGGGCCGGCTTCAGCTTCCTGCAGGCGATGGAACTCATCTCCCGCGAGATGGAGCCGCCCATCAGCGAGGAATTCGCCAAGGTCATGCGGGACATGAACCTCGGCACCCGCATGGAAGAGGCCCTGGAGCAGATGGACACCCGGGTGAACAGCCCTGACTTCTCGCTGGTGGTCACGGCGGTGCTGATCCAGCGGCAGGTGGGCGGCAATCTGGCCCAGATTCTCGATACCATCAGTGACACCATCAACGACCGCATCCGGATGCGGCGCGAGGTCATGGCGCTGACGGCCCAGGGCCGCGCCTCGGGTTGGATCCTGGCGGCATTGCCGTTTGCGGTGGCTTTCTTGCTGAATATCGTCAATCCCAATTATCTGAAACCGCTTTTGAACAGCGACGTCGGCCGCATGGCCATCGCCGGCGCCATCGTGCTGGAAATCATCGGTTTCCTCGTCATCCAGCGCATCGTCGATATCGATGTTTGAGCCTCCGGGCCGGACATATATAAATACCTAAGGAAAGGAGGGAAACGTACCATGATGGCTTATTGGGAGTATCTGAAAGCCCGTTATCTGGGCGAGAAAGGGCAGGGCATGGTGGAGTACGCTCTGATTCTGGCGTTCGTCGTTGTTATCGCGGGTTATCTTTCCGGTAACGGCGACATTGGCAATGCGATGCAGTCTGTGTTTGGCAAGGTAGTATCCAAGCTTAATGCTACTGGTTCTTAATGCTACTGGTTCCACCTGATGCAGCGCGATCGTTTAGAGTTCGTTACCAAGACAGAAGGGGCCTCCTGGCATCCAGGAGGCCGTTTCTGCAACAGGGGGGAGGCAATCCGGATGAAAAAGCAGAAGGGACAAGCCATCGTCGAGTTCGCCCTGGTATTTCCGTTCATCCTTTTTTTGCTGTTTGCCATCATGTACACGTGCCTGCTCTTCGCCGACTACATGACATTGAGCAACGTGGCCCGGGCCAGCGCCCGCGAGGCGGCCATCGGGACGAATATCGACACCGTCAAGACGTATTACCGGGACAATACGACGCTCTGGACCGATCTGTACCAGTGGCGCCCGGGAAATACCAGTGATTACAACATCGAGGCCGTCACGGAAAGCGTCGGGGGCGGTGCCTCCATCAAGGCCATCAAAGTGACGATCACGGCGAACCTGAACAATTCTTTCCCCGCAGTGGGGCTTGTCAGCTCCATCCTGCCGGAACAGTACAAGATCGAGTATTACATGAACAACGAAGGCGCCGCGTCAACCTGATTTTTGCCAATCACAGGCTGCATAGCCGAAACGATACAGAAGCGCCACGGGGCGCGGGGGAGGAAAGATATGTCGTCACTCTTGGAACGACTGGGGCGCCCGGCGGGCGAGACGGTCGAGCAGAAACCCATATTCGCCGGCCGGCGGTCCGAGGTCAAGGAGGACGCCTATCAGGAACTGAAGCTGGCCATCCACCGCCGCATCGTGGACGAGATGAATGCCGAGGAGCAGCAGATTCTCTCCGGCGGCGAGCACACCCGGGAAGAGGTCGAGGGCCTGATCTCGGCCTATTGCCAGCGCGTGCTGGACGAGAATCCCTTCGTCGTGCCCCGGGGCGAGCGTACCCGCATCGTGGCCGACCTCTGCGACGAGATGCTGGGCCTGGGCCCCATCGAGCCGCTGCTGAAGGACGAGACCATCACCGAGGTCATGATCAACGGGCCGAAGAAAATATTCGTGGAGCAGATGGGCAAGCTCCAGATGACGAAGGTGCAGTTCCACGACGAGGCCCATCTGATGAACATCATCGAGCGCATCCTGAGCCCGCTGGGTCGGCGTGTCGATGAGTCCTCGCCGCTGGTGGACGCGCGTCTGGCCGACGGCTCCCGCGTCAATATCATCATCCAGCCGCTGTCCCTTGTCGGGCCGGCGGTGACCATCCGCAAATTCTCGAAATCGCCGCTGTCGGTGGAAAACCTCATCAGCTTCGGGACGCTCAGCGAGGACATGGCCATGTTCCTGCGGGCCTGCGTCAAGGCCCGGCTCAATGTGCTGGTGTCGGGCGGTACCGGCTCCGGCAAGACGACGACGCTGAACGTGCTGTCGTCCTTCATCCCCGATGACGAGCGCATCGTCACCATCGAGGACGCGGCCGAGCTGCGACTGCAGCAGAACCACGTCGTGACTCTGGAAGCGCGGCCGGCCAACATCGAGGGCAAGGGCGAAGTCACCATCCGCGATCTGGTGCGAAACGCCCTGCGTATGCGCCCCGACCGCATCATCGTCGGCGAGGTCCGTTCCGGCGAGGCGCTGGATATGCTCCAGGCCATGAATACCGGCCACGACGGCTCGCTGACCACGGCCCATGCCAACAGTCCCCGCGACGTGCTGAGCCGTATCGAGACGATGGTGCTGATGGCGGGCATGGAACTGCCGGTGCGGGCCATCCGGGAGCAGATTTCCTCGGCCATCGATCTCATCCTGCAGCAGTCCCGTATCCGGGACGGCAGCCGCAAGATTACCCATATCGCCGAGGTCCAGAAGATGGAGGGAGAGACCATCGTCCTCCAGGATCTGTTCCGCTATGTGCAGACGCATATCGACGAGAACGGGAAATCCGTGGGCTACTTTGAGGCCACGGGGCTGCAGCCCTCGTTCCTCGACAAGTTCCAGATGAACGGCGTCGAGATGCCGCTGTCCGTCTTCGAGAAGACGGGGCCGGGGGGCGGTGACGCGTCATGACCATCCTGCTGGTTTCCTTCACCGGGGCCATCGTCGTCTTCATGCTCATCTATTTCTTCGTCGTCACCCGGCTGGTGCCGAAGAACAAGGTGCACCAGCGCCTGCGGGAGCTCAAGTACGGCTCGGCGGCGGCGGCAGAGAAGAGCAAGGACACCGGCAGCCTCGCCGACATCCCCTTTGTCGAGCGTACTATCATCCCGTTCTTCGAGGGATTGGAAAAGAGCCTGCTGCGGTTCGCGCCGGCGGGCATCCACGCCATGCTGGAGCAGCGCATCATGCTGGCGGGCAAGCAGGGCATCTGGAGCGTCAACGCTTTCGTCTGCGGCTGGCTGCTGTCGATGGCGGCGGGCTTCATGCTGATGTTCCTGCTCATCCAGGACAAGGATCTGGAGTTCATCCAGCGCGTCGTGGCGTTGCTCCTCGGCGTCGTCATGGGCGGGGCGTTGCCCTTCGTGTTCCTGAATTCCCTGATACAGAAGCGGCAGTTCAAGATCCAGCGGCAACTGCCGGAGCTCCTCGACCTGCTCTGCGTCAGCGTGCAGGCGGGCCTTTCCTTTGACGGGGCGGTGACGAAGATCGTCGGCCGCATGAAGGGGCCGCTGATCGACGAGTGCGAGCGGATGCAGCGGGACACCCGTATGGGCATGCCGCGCAAGCGCTCCATGCAGCAGATGGCGCAGCGCTGCGATGTGCAGGAGGTCTATCTGTTCACCACGGCCGTCATTCAG
>JAFSWT010000120.1 GCA_017444395.1 Schwartzia sp. (in: firmicutes)
AATTTGTAAGCAGTCGTTTGCCATCAGCCGCTTTCATTTTCAAACCGTGACAATTTGTCACGGTTTCATTTCCTTCTTCTTTTAGGCGCTGTTTTAGCTTGCGCCAATAGGCCGATGGATCTTTGCTATCGGTCAGTACGCCCACCACATCGACAACAGAAAAATACCATTCCTCTTCCGCTTCGTTCCAGGCGGTGCGTATCGTCTGGTCTTCAAAGAGTTGCAACTGTTCCGTATTCAACAAAATCACGCCCCGGCATTTGACAAATCAGTTCCGCAATATGCTACTGGCAGATTGCATCCTCTTAAAGGGGAATGCGTTTCAAAACGCCTCAAAGACTTCCCGGACGTCCACATCGAGACTATCATACAGCGACACTTTCACCGACAGACGGGCCGCCGCTTTTTCCTTTTCCGTCATGCGTTCCCATTCCCAATCGGGATAAACGATATAGGCGTGGTCCAGCTCCAGCTTTCCTTCCCGCAGATGGTAAACTTCGACGGACTTGGCCAGCGGATCGACAATCCAGTATTCCCTGACGCCGGCCCGTTCGTACACCGTCTTTTTGATGCCTCTGTCCCGCGTCAGCGTCGAGGGGGAGAGTATCTCCACCACGAGATCGGGAGCGCCGTATATGCCGTCAGGCCTGATCTTGCTCCGGTCGCAGACAATCATCACATCGGGAACGAAAATGTTGTCGTCGTCCAAATGAACGTCCACGCCGTCAAAAAACGGCTCACATCGTTTCTTGCCTTTCAGGAACTGACGAAAAATGCTGTATATATTGCCGGCGATTCGGTTATGCTCTACTGCGGGGCTGGGGGACATCGACACGATTTGCCCGTCGATTTTTTCCACTAGCGGCTCGTCCCGATAAGCCAACGCTTCCTTCATTGCAAGCGGCCTCCTCGTATCGTTTCGGCAAAGATCGTAGCGGCTAATTCTGCTCCGTCAATCTTTATCAACGGAATCCGGGCGTCCGTGCTTTTCCTCCAGCGCCTCGACAAGCTCCGCTTTTTCGCCTATTTCGCGGTCAATGTTCCCGCTGGACTTTTTGAAAAGCAGACGGTCTTCCTCTGTCATTCCTATTGCTCCTATTTTCATATTCGCAGAATGCTGAAAATCAAAAATCTTGCCTTGCATATCGGACGGCCACGATGATGACTTGTTTTCGGGGTTCATGGATACGATAAAGGATTATGAAATTACCGACGAAAAGTTGTCGATACTCTCTGCCAGCAAACGCTTTCGTCCTACGTACAGCACCCCGTTCCGGCATAGTTTCTAAAGATTGGATGGCATCCTCCAACTTGCTTATGAGGCGTTTCGCAGCGTCCTTTGCACAAAGGTTTTCCGTGATATAGGCGTATATGCTTTCCAGTTGGCGAAATGCCGCCGGCAGAATCTTTACCTCATATTCATCCAAAATACTTGCCTCGCAATCCAATCAAAGCCTCCCGTGCGTCAAGCAGAACACCGTCCCGCTGATACTCTGCCTCTGCTTCGGCAATGTCCCGGTCAATCTCAGCCTCCCGAAACATGGTATCGTATGTCTCGACGCTCATTATCACCAAGTCACTTTCACCATCCTTAGTGATAAACACGGGCTCTTTTCGCGCATGGCAAAGCGTCGCAATGGCGTCTGTATCCTGCAACTCCAGTATTGTTCTCATCTGCGGCATACGCTCACTCTCCTATTCTGCCTTGTCGGGTCCAAATGCCGCTTTTTCCGGCGTCTTACCCCTTCAGCCACGCCGCCGCGTCAATGGCGTGATAGGTGATGATGATGTCGGCGCCGGCCCGTTTCATGCTGGTCAGCGTTTCCAGCACGATGCGCTTCTCGTCGATCCAGCCGTTGGCGGCGGCGGCTTTTACCATCGCGTACTCGCCGCTGACGTTATAGACGGCCACCGGCAGGTCGATGCGGTCGCGCACCCGCCGTACGATGTCGAGATAGGCCAGGGCCGGCTTGACCATGATGATGTCGGCCCCCTCGGCGATGTCGAGGGCGACCTCCTTCATGGCTTCGTGGGCGTTGGCCGGATCCATCTGGTAGCCGCGGCGGTCGCCGAACTGCGGCGCCGAGTCGGCGGCGTCCCGGAAGGGGCCGTAGTAGCCCGAGGCGTACTTCACGGCATAGGACATGATGGAAACATTCTGCAGGCTGTGGTCGTCCAGCGCGGCGCGAATGGCCGCCACCCGGCCGTCCATCATATCCGACGGGGCGATGATGTCCGCGCCCGCCTCAGCCTGGCTCACCGCCACTTTCTGCAGCAACGGCAGGGTGGCGTCGTTGTCCACCATCTCGCCGCAGAGCTTGCCGCAGTGGCCGTGGGACGTGTACTGGCAGAGGCAGACGTCGCCCACGATCACCAGCCCCGGCACCGCTTTCCTGATGGCGGCGATGGCCCGCTGCACCGGGCTCTTCATGTCCCAGGCAGAGGAGCCCTCGGCGTCCTTGTACTCCGGCAGGCCGAAGATTTCCACTGACGGGATGCCGAGGTCATAGACCTTTTTCGCCAGTTCCACCGCCTTATCCACGGTCAGCCGGCGGCAACCGGGCATGCTGGGAATCGGTTCCTCCCGGTTCTCTCCCGGAATCACGAACAGCGGATAGATGAAATCCTTCACCGAAAGCGAAGTCTCCCGCACCATGGCCCGCACGCCCTCGGAAATCCGCAGGCGGCGCGGCCGGATTTTCTGCTCGAACATAGTCAGCCCATCCTCCCGTCAGCGCAAAATAGTCTCTACGGCCGCAATCAGGCCGTCAATCGTGTATTCCTTCGCCACCGCCGCCGGCTTCACGCCCAGCTCTTCGCAGGTATCCGCCGTTACCGGCCCGATGGCGACGACGTTCGTATTCTTCAGCAGGTCGGCGCCGCCGATCATCTCCGCCAGGTTCCGCACCGTCGAGGAGCTGGCGAAAGTCGCCGCGTCGATTTCCCCGGCGGCCAGCATCTCCTTGACCCGCGCCGCGTCCTCCTCCGCCGTCAGCGTCCGGTACACCGGCGCCACATCGACGATGGCCCCGTATGCCCGCAGGTTCTCCGACAGAATCTCCCGCGCCTCCTGCGCCCGCGGCACCAGCACCCGCTCGCCCGGCGCCAGTTGCCCGCGCAGGGCCTCGATCATCGCCTCGGCCCGGAATTCGTCCGGCACCACGTCGGCCACCAGACCGTACTGCCGCAGCCGCGCCGCCGTCGCCTTGCCGATGCAGGCGAAAAACGTCCGCGCCAAATCCCGGGCGTCTTTCCCCGCCGCCAGCAGCCGGTCGAAGAAGCAATCCACGCCGTTCACGCTGGTGAAGAGAATCCAGTCGTAGGAGGCAATCAGGCTGATGGCCGCGTCCACCGCCTCGTAGTGATCCGACGGCTCGGCGAACCGGATGGCCGGCAGCTCCACCACCCGCGCTCCCAGCGCCTCCAGCCCCATCGAGAGCCGCGACGCCTGGCTGCGGGATCGCGTCACCAGCACCGTCTTGCCGAAAAGCGGCTTCATCTCTTTATTGTCAAACCAGGACAATTTCTGACGCAGGTTCACCACGTCGCCGACCACGAAAATCGCCGGCGGCTTCAGCCCCGCTGTCTGTACGTCCGCCGCCGCCGTGCCCACCGTCGTCAGCAGCGTCTCCTGCTCCGGCTTCGTGCCCCAGCGGATGACCGCCGCCGGCGTCGTGGCGGGCCGGCCGTTTGCGATTAGCTTTTCCGTGATGGCGCCGAGATTCGCTACTCCCATCAGGAACACCAGCGTATCGACGCCCGTCGATAGCTTATCCCAGCGCATATTGGAGCCGCCCTTCGTGGGGTCCTCATGGCCGGTGATCACCGCGAACGACGTCGCCACCGCCCGGTGCGTTACCGGGATGCCGGCATAGGCGGGCACCGAAATCGCCGACGTCACGCCGGGCACGATCTCAAAGGGCACGCCGTTCTCCTGTAGCAGCAACGCCTCCTCGCCCCCCCGGCCGAAGACGAAGGGATCGCCGCCCTTCAGGCGCACGACGCACTTGCCTTCCTTCGCCTTATCGACAAGCAGCTGGTTGATGCCCTCCTGCTTCATCGCGTGGTTTGCCGAAGCCTTGCCTACATAAATATACTCCGCCTGCGGCGGCGCCCAGGACAGGATGCGGTCGTCGGCCAGTCGGTCATAGACCACCACCTCGGCCTTCTTCACGCACTCCGCCGCCTTCATCGTCAACAGCCCCGGATCTCCGGGACCGGCGCCCACCAGATACACCATTCCAGACATATGAAACCCTCCTGTAAGGATTATTTCCGGG
>JAFSWT010000121.1 GCA_017444395.1 Schwartzia sp. (in: firmicutes)
ATTCATCGCAGTACTTGTCCGAGCGGGTGACGTATTTGCCGTTGATGGCGGCCATGGCTTCCTGGTAGCGCTTGCCGATGGCCACGTATTGCTCGTAGAAGCGCTTCTCGGCCGCTTTCTGGCCGTTATGGATGGCCTTCACGTATTCCTTGGGTTTCGAGATGGACTTGACGTACCATTGGCCCTGCTCATTCTTCCACAAGACGATGCGCAGGGTGTAGCCGTCGGGCAGGCACTCCTTGCTGGTGAGGTTTATGTCCACGATGGCAGCGACGTCGTTTTCCTGCACATTGGCGATGCCGGTATAGGTGATGTCCTTCAGCGCCAGAGCGCCAAAGATGAAGCTGCTGGCGTCGTCCGCCGGGGGCGTTTTTCCCGCCAGGGCGGTGTCAAAGCTGGCCAATACCTGCTGCTTGAGCTTGTCGTCACTGGTTTTCGCCGCCTCCGGCCAGGCGCCCTTGATGGCGTCCACCGCCAGGGTGGCGGCGAAATCCGTCTTGACGCGGGCCTTGAAGCCCGCCGCGTCGTGATTCTTCGCCAGGGCTACGATGGTCTCGATGCCCTGGGCCGGGGTTTCGCTGTTGGCGTTCGTGAGGCCCCGGACCTTCTGCATCAGGCCGTCCAGGAAGCCGCAGCTGTCTTTGCCTGCCGCTTCACCGGCGGGCGCGCTCGCGGCCGGACCGGCGGGCAGGGACGGCGACAGGCCCTTGAGGGCAAACACGGCGCCGCCGCCAACGACCAGCGCCGCCGCAAAGGCCGCCGCGATGATCTTCAGGTTGCTGTTTCCCATATTGCTCATGATGATTCTCTCCTTTGTGTTGTAAAGAAATTGCTTGACAAATACAAAATCCGGCGATACGATGACGAGGGAGGTGAAGAATATGGAACAGGTGATGGTGAACTTTCGCATGGACGCGGCGCTGAAACGGGAGATGGAGGCGACCTGCCGCGAGATGGGCATGTCGCTGACGACGGCGTTCACGATTTTCGCCAAAAAGGTAACGCGGGAAAAGCGGATTCCCTTTGAGGTGAGCGCGGACGTTACGCGGGAGGAGGCAATCGCGGCGATTGCGGGGCTTCGTCGTGCCGCCGCCCGGCAGCCGGATATGACGCTGGACGAAATCAACGCGGAGATTCGAGCGGCGAGGCAGGAGAGGAAGGCCGGCGTATGAAGTGCTACGCTGCAGTCGATACAAATGTGATCTTGTCGGGTTTTTGGTCGAGAAACCGGCAGTCTCCGCCAGTCACGATTTTGCATGAGATGGTTGGCGGCAGCATCGTTCCGCTGTATTGTGAAGGGATTCTTCTCGAATATGACGATGTATTGCATCGGCCCAAATTCCATTTGCCCGAGCCGGAAATCGCGACTTTTTTCAGGGCCATACGCAAATATGGTGTTTTCGTCAATCCGATTGCTGCCAATGAGCCATTTCCCGATCCCGATGACCGGATTTTTTATGAAACCGTACTGGCGAGACAGGACGCGCAAGCCTGGCTCGTCACGGGCAATACACGGCATTTTCCGCAAATGCCGTTCGTGGTGACACCGGCAGAAATAGTGGCAATTCTTGGTATTGATGGTTGATTATTGCCGTCCGCCGTCGCGGGCGGCTCCATTTATTATCGGACAGTTCCTAATGACATTTTCATGGATATGATTACGGGAAACACCGATTATTTTTGAACACTATGTCAAGCGTTTTGTTCAGTAGAAAAAGCCGCAAATAATCGGATACAAAACCGGATAAATCGTGTAATAACAAGGCTTTAGCCGTTCACATCAAGCCCAACAGTTTGTCCTTTTGTCTTTTTAATCCCTCATGTCAATCATCATCATTCAGTGGCGTATCTCCCATCCTTGCCGCCATCTTCGTCCTTTCCTTTATCCTGGGTTTTGTCGCGACGATGATGAAGAGTTCGGCCATCGGCATGCTGAGTACGTTGATTTCCATCGTGGTCGCGGTTCCGGGGTTCATGCTGTCGATTCGCCGTCTCCACGACCTCGACCGTCCTACCTGGTGGGTCATCGGCAGTTTCATTCCCCTTGTGAACTTCGCGCTGGGCTGCTACCTCCTGTTCTTGGAGGGCACCCACGGCCCGAACCAGTACGGTCCTGACCCGCTGGAAGGACAGCATTGATTAGGCTTTCACTCAAAAAACAGGCCCCCCCCGGAGAGTGGCCGTGAAAAACGGCTTCTTCTGGGGGAGCCTTTTGCTTGTCTGAGGCCGAGCCCGGCTTGCGCTTTCCGGCGCTTCATGGGATAATATAGGCGGCCGCTTCACAGATTTGTCACATGTATGGGATATGCTCTGCCCAGAATATTCATTATGCGGGAAAGGCGGCGGTTTTTATGGTCCAGTTGCTGATTGCCGATGATAACGCGGCGATTGTCGATATACTTTCCACATTTGCTCAAAACGCCGGCTACCAGGTGACGGCGGTGGCGGACGGTGAGGCGGCGCTGAAGGCGTTTCATGCCGGCAACTTCGATGTGGTGTTGCTGGACGTGATGATGCCGAAGCTCGACGGCTTCGAGGTATGCCGTGCCATCCGGGCGGAGTCTTTGACGCCGGTGCTGATGATCACGGCCCGGGGCGAGGACTACGACCGCATCATGGGGCTGGATATCGGCGCCGACGACTATATCGTGAAGCCCTTTTCCCCGGCTGAAGTGATGGCCCGCGTCCGGGCGGTGCTGCGGCGGCTGGAGCGTCCGTCCGGGAGCGCGGCGCCGGTCATCGTGCGGGACAATCTCACCCTTTCCCCCGACAGTTGCCGGGCGTCGGTGGGCGGGCAGGAAATCCCGCTGACGAAAAAGGAATTCGATATCCTGTGCCTGTTGGCGGAGAACCGGGGGCGGGTCTTTTCCCGGGACCATCTGCTGGAACGGCTCTGGGGCTTTGACTACGAGGGCGATACCCGGACCGTGGATACGCATATCAAGCGCCTGCGGGCCAAGCTGGCGGCCGTTCCCCATCCCGGCTGGCAGATAAAGACGGCCTGGGGCGTCGGTTACAGCTTTGAGGTGACGCCGTGAACCGCTCGCTGACCCGCCGGTTGCTGCTCTATTTCTCGGTGACATTGCTGGCCTTTGCCGTCATCATCGGCGGTGTTTTCAGCTTCCTTTTCCGCCGCTACGCCAGCGACCTGAACGCCGCCGATCTCGAGCACCGGGCGGCGGCCATCGCCGCCATGATGAACGAGCCAGCGGCGGAGGCGAAACCGTCCCGGCCGGAGGTGGATCCCACCGCGACCGGGGATGATTCCGGCGCGGTCTATGAGATGCGCCGCCGCGGTCAACGGCACGGACGGATGATGGGCCGGCGTGGGAACCATCATGACGATACGCCCGCTCCGGCGGTCGCTTCCCCCGCCCCGGATTCCGCCGCCAACCCGTCGCCCCACGCGTACTGCCGCCACCGGATAACCACTGCCGGCCGGCAGCCTGCCGACGGACAAACGGCCAACGGCGCGGCTGAAGGCACCGCCTCCCTGGCCGCCTATCTGCGCCGCCTGAACGACCTCGCCGCCAGTGAGGTCTGGCTGGTGGACAAGACAACCCGCACCATGACCTATTACGGCGACGATGAAAGCACCAGCTACGAGGAATTGCCCGCGGCGGCGGAGGCGATGCTGGACCGTCTCTTTGCCGGGGAAACGGTGACCAGTGGCGATTTCAGTGCCTTCCTGGGGGTTCCGTCCGTCACCGCCGGCGTGCCGATCAAAGACAGTGACGGCACGGTGACCGGCGCCCTGCTGCTTCACCGGACGCTGGAAGATGCCCGGAAAAGCGAGCGGGATGCCGTCCGGATGCTGGCCCTGGCGCTGGGGCTTGCCTTCCTGCTGGCGGCGGGCCTGTCGTTGCTTCTGGCCCGGCGTTTCGTCCGCCCCCTGGCGCAAATGGAGACCACCGCCGCCGCCCTGACCGAAGGCCGGTACGAGACCCGTACCGCCATTGACCGGGAGGACGAGATCGGCTCCCTGGCGAAGAGCCTCGATACGCTGGCGGCCCGGCTGGCCGAGGCCGAGGCCGAGCGCGGCCGGCTGGCGCAGATGCGGCAGGATTTCCTGGCCGGCGTTTCCCACGAGCTACGGACGCCCATCACCGTCCTCAAGGGCTCGCTGGAGCTCCTGGCCAGCGGACTGCTGGCGGACGAAGCGAAAAAGCGGGACTACCTGTGCCAGATGAAAGAGAACATCGAGGCCCTGGAACGCCTGGTGGGCGATCTGTTCGAGCTCACCCGGCTGCAGAATGCCGATTTCACCATCGAGCAATCACCCATGAATCTCCCCGACGCGCTGGCTGACGCCATCCGGGCCGCTCAGCGGCTGGCGGCGGGGAAAGAGGTCGTCATCGAGGGCCCGGAAGCCCTGCCGCCGGTCCCCATCCGGGGTGACTACGGCCGCCTGCGGCAGATGTTCCTGACGGTCCTCGACAACGCCGTGAAATTCTCCCCTGACGGCGGCCGGATTGAGACGACGCTCTCGCTGGCGGGGCAGGAATGGCGCGTCACCATCCGCGACCACGGCCCCGGCATTGACGCCGGGGATCTCCCGCACATCTTCGAACGGTTCCACCGGCAACACGGCCCGCGCAACGCCAAGGGCACCGGTCTGGGGCTGGCCCTTGCCCGGGAAATCGCCCACCGTCATGACATCACCATCGAGTGTCAGAGCGTCGCCGGCGAGGGCGCCGCCTTCCTGTTTTCCGGCACCGCGGCCGACGGGGACGTTTCCGCCGAATAAGGCGCGTTCTGCCGGCAGACCGGTGCTTGTATCCGATATTGTGTCGTTGGTTTTCCTTTTTCCACAGTCAGCAGAAAGGCGGTGTTCCTTTCATGGATACCTCAACGTCGGCCATCCCCTTCACCCATCTGCACGTTCATACGGAATACAGCCTGCTGGACGGCGCCAGCCGCATCCCGGCGCTCATACAGGAAACGAAGCGCCTGGGCATGGACGCCATCGCCATCACCGACCACGGCCAGATGTATGGTGCCGTCACCTTTTACAAGGAAGCGAAAAAGGCCGGTGTGAAGCCCATCATCGGCTGCGAGGTCTATCTCGCCCCCCGTGACCGGCGGGAGATGTACGAAGTGGACCACGTGCGCTACTACCATCTGATCCTGCTGGCGGAGAACGATCTCGGCTATCGGAATCTGTCCAAGCTGGTCTCTCTGGCCAATATCGAGGGCACTTATTACAAGCCCCGGGTGGACAAGGAATTGCTGCGGCAATACCATGAGGGCATCATCTGCCTCAGCGCCTGCATTGCCGGCGAGATTCCCCGGGCGCTGATCCAGGACAACGAGGCCCTGGCCGACCGGCTGGTGCAGGAATACATCGGCATTTTCGGCCGGGAGAACTTCTTCATCGAGATGCAGAAACACGGGATTGCCGAGGAGCAAAAGTGCGCCCCGGGACTCATGGCGCTGGCGGAAAAGTACGGCCTCGGTCTGGTGGTGACGAACGACGCCCACTACATCCGCCGGGAAGACGCCGCGTTCCACGACATCCTGCTCTGCATCCAGACCGGCAAGACGCTGGACGACCCGGGCCGGATGCGGTTCCAGAACGACGAGTTCTACCTGAAGTCGCCGGCGGAGATGGCCCAACTCTTCCCGGGGCGTCCGGACATGATGGCGAATACCGTCCGCATTGCCGAGCGCTGCAACGTGGAGTTCACGTTCGGCCGCCACTATTTGCCGAAATTTCCGCTGCCCGAGGGCCGCACCGACGAGGCGTATCTGCGGGAGCTCTGCGAGGAAAAGGTGGGAGACCGCTATCAGCCGGTGACCGCCGAAATCCGGGAACGGCTGGATTACGAGCTTTCCATCATTCACCGCATGGGCTTCGACAGCTATTTCCTGATCGTTTGGGACTTCATCAACTACGCCCGGGGCCAGGGGATCGCCGTGGGGCCGGGCCGGGGCTCGGCGGCGGGCAGCATCGTCGCCTACGTCCTGGGCATCACCGACATCGACCCGCTGCGCTACGCCCTGCTCTTTGAGCGTTTCCTGAACCCGGAGCGGGTGTCGATGCCGGATATCGACGTGGATTTCTGCTACATCCGCCGCAAGGAGGTCATTGAGTACGTCAAGCGCCGTTACGGCGAGGACCATGTGGCCCAGATCGTCACCTTCGGCACCATGGCAGCCCGGGGCGCGGTGCGCGACGTCGGCCGGGTCATGAATATGCCCTACGCCGAGGTGGATCGGGTGGCGAAGCTCATTCCCACCGAGCTCGGTATCACGCTGGACAAGGCCCTGCGGGACTCCGGCGACCTCAAAAAGCTCTACGAGGAAAGCTCCGCCGTCCGGCGCATCATCGACTTCGCGCGGGACATCGAGGGGTTGCCGCGTCAGTCCTCCACCCACGCCGCCGGCGTCGTCATCGCCCGGGAGCCGCTGACCGAGTATATGCCGGTGCAGATTTCCGACGGCACGCTGGTGACGGCCTATGACAAGGACCTGGTGGAGGAACTGGGCCTTTTGAAGATGGATTTCCTGGGCCTTCGGACGCTGACGGTGATTGCCGACGCCATAAAGAATATCAGGGAATCCCGCGGGGAAACGGTGGACATCCGCGCCATTCCGCTGCGGGACGAAAAGACGGCGAAAATGTTGTCGGACGGCAAGACCGGCGCCGTGTTCCAGATGGAATCCGCCGGCATGACCGCGCTGGTGAAAGACCTCCAGCCGGAGAGCTTTGAAGACCTCATTCCCACCGTCGCCCTGTACCGGCCGGGTCCCCTGGGCAGCGGTATGGTGCAGGATTTCATCAACGGCCGTCGCGGCAAGAAGCAGGTGACGTATCTTCACCCGATGCTGGAGCCCATCCTGCGGGAAACCTTCGGCGTAGTGCTCTATCAGGAACAGGTCATGCAGATCGTGCAGGTGCTGGCGGGTTTCTCGCTGGGCCAGGCCGACCTCCTGCGCCGCGCCATGGGGCACAAGCAGCCGGAGCTTCTGATGAAGCAGAAAGAGGGCTTCCTGGCCGGCACGAAGGCCAACGGCATCGACGACGCCCTGGCGGAGAAAATCTTCGAGCTATTGACGCATTTCGCCAACTACGGCTTCAATAAGTCCCACAGCGCCGCCTACGCGCTGGTGGCCTGGCAAACCGCTTACCTCAAGGCCCATTACCCGGCGGAATTCATGGCGGCCATGCTGACCAGCGTGATTGACTCCGGCGATAAGGTCAGCGTTTACATTGAGCTGGCCCGCCGCATGGGCATTCCCATCCTGCCGCCGGACATCAACGCCAGCTCCGCCACCTTCAGCGTGGACGGCGAGGCCATCCGCTTCGGGCTGATGGCGGTGCGCCACGTCGGGGAAAACGCCATCGCCGAGGTCGAGCGCGTCCGGGCGGAAAAGGGCCGCTTCACCTCGCTGGCCGATTTCTGCGCCCGGGTCGATATGCGCGTCGTCAACAAGCGCGTCATCGAGAATTTCATCAAATGCGGTGCCTTTGACTCTCTGAACCTGCGCCGCTCGCAACTGCTGGCGGTCATGGACCGGACGATTGACGCCGCCAGCCGGCAGCAGCGGGAGACCATGAGCGGCCAGATGGGGCTTTTCGGTGACGATGTTACCGAGACGTTGGGCGGATTGCCGTTGCCGGATATCCCGGAGGAGGAACCGTCCCAGCTTCTGGCCTGGGAGAAGGAAATCACCGGCTTTTACATCACCGGCCATCCGCTGGACGAATATCAGGACACGTTGCGAAACCTCTGTCCGATAGCCCGCCTGTTGGACGGCAGCCTCGGCGACGGCCGCCTGGTACGCATCGGCGGCATGGTGGCCGAGGCCAAGCGCATCGCCACGAAGAAGGGCGATACCATGTGTTTCCTGACGCTGGAGGACTTCACCCATCAACTGGAAATCATCGTCTTTCCCAGGCTGTTTTACGAGCGCATGGATTTCCTGGCGGCGGATACGCCTCTCGTCGTGCAGGGGAAGGTCGATACCACCGATACCGGGGCGAAACTGCTGGCCGATACTATCTGGCCGCTGGCGGAATACCGGCCCGACTATTTCATCACCATAGACGGTGACCGCAACACCGAGGAAAACCTCCAACGGCTGCGCGATATCTTTGCCCGCTATCACGGCGACCAGACCGTCTATCTCCACTTCGTTGACAAGAAGCAACGCATCCGGACCGAGCCGCAGTTCTGGCTGAACGGCGATCCGGCAGCGACAGCGGCCATCGAGTCGCTATTCGGTGAGGGCTCGGTGCGCCGGCGGTAGCGGACATGCCCGCCGCTTCCGCAAAACGGCAATGGAATTTATAGTTAACCAAAAATTTTTTCAGGTTGACAAACGTAAGGCCGCGTCCTATAATCTAGGGTGTGTTGAACGGTTCCCCATGGACCGGACGGCGCACCCTATCTTTTTGCCTTGCGGCAAAGAAACGAGGCTGTGAAATGACAATGACGATTCCCGAACTCACCGAAAAGATCATCAACGGCTACCGCGTCAAGCGGGGTGACGACCTCTCGATTTTCCTCGACAGCGACCTTGAGGAGTTGCAGCGGGGCGCCGGGGCCATCCAGAAGCGCTACCGCCGCGACCACATCGACCTCTGCTCCATCATCAACGGCCGTAGCGGCCGCTGTCCCGAGAATTGCAAATACTGCGCCCAGTCCGCCTGCCACAAGACCGGCGTGGACGAATACGGTTTCCTGCCGAAAGAGGAAATCTACGCCGCCGCGAAGAAGAACCAGGAAGCGGGCCTGAACCGCTTCGCCATCGTCACTGCCGGCCGGGCCCTGACGGGCAAGGAGTTCGACCAGGCCATCGAGGCCTTCGAGATGATGAAAAAAGACCTCACCATCGAGCTCTGCGCCTCCATGGGTTTTTTGAACGCGGAGCAGTTCCACCGGCTGCATGAGGCCGGCGTCACCAGCTACCATCACAACATCGAGACGTCGCGCCGCTTCTTCCCGGAAATCTGTACCACCCACACCTACGACGACAAGATCCGCACGATAAAGCTCGCCCAGAAAGAGGGGCTTTGCGTCTGCTCCGGCGGCATCATCGGCATGGGCGAGACTTGGGAGGACCGCCTCGACATGGCCATCAGTCTGGCCGAGCTCGGCATCCAGTCCATTCCCGTCAACGTCCTCATGCCCATCAAGGGCACGGCGCTGGAGAACCAGCCGCAAATTCCCGGTACCGACGCCCTGCGCACCATCGCTTTCTTCCGCTTCATCAATCCCGAGGCCAACGTGCGCCTGGCCGCCGGCCGCAAGGTCCTGCCGGAGAACGGCGCCACCGCCTTCCTGGCCGGCGCCTCGGCCACTATCAGCGGCGACATGCTGACCACCAGCGGCACCACCATCAAGGGTGATTTCGAGATACTGAAGCGCCTGGGTCTGTCCAACGAAGGCCCCAACGAATGGGAGGACGAGGAACTGCCGCAAGCCGTCGGCAAATGATGGTTGCTACCTGAAAGAAAAATGACGGAACTACGAAAGCCGCTGCTGTTTTCTCATAAACAGCAGCGGCTTTTATGTTGGAGTGACGCTTCCACTCGTTTGGTGTCGGAGGTTTTCCGGGGATTTGTTTCCGTCGGCGGTTTTTGGTATAATGGGAAAACAATCCGCAGGCAAAGGGAAGGGGGGAGAGCGAATTGGGACGGATAGGGCGTTTTCTGATGGGGCTGGTCCTCGTCTTTTTCCTGGGTTTTTTCCTGGCGGGCGGACGTGATGTGCTGCGGCCCGAGACGCTGACACGCGTGACCGGATGGCTCTCCGCCCCGGCCCCGGTGGAAGGATCGGACAAAGCGGCAGCGCCGGCCGCGTCCTCGCCGCTGGCAGACGCGGCCGTGCGCTGCCATCGCCTGATTTTCCTGCCGGAGGCCGTCAATGCCCGCGTCCCGGCGGAGCACTTCGTGCCCGTCAGCCGGATGCCAAACCGGCTGACCGAGGCCATCGTGGCCGTCGAGGACAGCCGCTTTTACCAACACCCCGGCTTTGATATCGAGGCCATCGCCCGGGCGGCCCTCGTGAACATACGCTCCGGCGAGATCGAGGAAGGCGCCAGCACCATCACCCAGCAGCTGGTGAAAAACCTGTTCCTCACCCCGGATCGGACCTTTGACCGCAAGGCAGAGGAACTGGCACTGGCCCTCGACTTCGAGGCCCGTTACTCCAAGAACGAGATCCTGGCGCTTTACCTCAACACCATTTACTTCGGCTCCGGCTTTTACGGCATCTATGACGCCGCCCACGGTTACTTCGGCAAGGAACCATCGGCGCTGTCGCTGCCTGAGGCGGCAATGCTGGCGGGGCTGCCCAACGCGCCGTCTCTCTACTCCCCCTACGAGGACTTCCTGATGGCCAAGCGGCGGCAGTTCGTCGTGCTGGACGCCATGGTCCGGGCCGGGTACATCGACGAGCGTACCGCCACCGAAGCCAAGATCGCGCCAATCTACCTGGTGCATTGAAGGGCCCCGCTTGCTGGGAGTACTTCTTTCTCAAAATAAAAGAACGCCGTTTCCGAGACACAGCCCTGGAGACGGCGTTCTTTTTTGCGATTTGGTGAGCATTCAATCGGGGGCCTGTTCCTGCGCCAGGACGCGCTGGTAGACCTCCCGGCGGGAGAGATTGAGCCGGCGGGCCGCTTCGCGGATGGCGTCCTTTTTGGCAAGGCCCTGCGCCATGAGGTCCGTCACGGTTCGGACCGGATCCGCCGGAACTGTCTCGCCGCCGGCCGGAGCATCGTCAGCGCCGGCGACGACGATCACGAATTCGCCCCGGGGCTCGTTTTCGGCGAAATGGGCCCGCAACGCCGACAGCTTCCCTCGCCGGAACTCCTCAAATTTCTTCGTGATTTCCCGGCCGATGACCGCCTCCCGGTCCCCCAGGGCTTCGGCAATGGCGGTCAGCGTCGCGGTCAGATGGTGGGGCGCTTCGTAGAACAGCAGTGTTTCCCGGTGGTTCCGGATTTCCGCCAGCCGTTCCCGCCGCTTTGGCAGCGTGCGGGGCAGGAAACCGACGAAGGCGAAGCGGGTGGTGTCGAGCCCCGAGGCGATGAGCGCCGAAAGCGCCGCGTTGGCTCCGGGGAGCGGTGTCACCGGGATTCCTGCTTCGATGGCCAGTTGGGCCAAATGGCTGCCGGGGTCGGCGATACCCGGCAGACCGGCGTCACTGACGCAGGCGATACGAGCCCCGGCCAGCATCCTCTCTATCAGCCGGGGGCCTTTTTCCAGCTTGTTGTGCTCGTGGTAGCTGGTGAGGGGGGTATGGATGTCGAAATGCGCCAGCAGGCCCCGGGTATGGCGAGTATCCTCGGCGGCGATGAGGTCCGCCTCCCGCAGCACCCGCACCGCCCGATAGGTCATGTCCTCGAGATTGCCGATGGGCGTGGCGCATAAATAAAGGGCGCCTGGTCCCGGCGCCCCGGTTCTTTCCGTTTCATTGTCCCGCGGTTGTTCCATGACTTATCCTTTCCTCTTCGGTTCGCTGGCGGCGGCAACGTCGCCATAGATGGCGAGAAGCTCCGGCGTGTAGGCGCCATCCGCCCCGTAAATGTTCAGCGTCGGCAGCCATCGGAGATGGCCGGCCGCGCTGCCGGCCACTGCTTCAATCAGTGCCAGATTGGGTGGTCGGTCTGCCCGGGGCTGGACGAGCCGGGCCCGCCGGGGGACCAGGCCGTTTTCCCTGAGTGTCCGGAAGATTTCATCCAACCGCTCCGGGATATGGATCATGGCCAGCCGGCCCCGGTCCCGCAGCGCGTACCGTGCCGCCCGGACCACGTCGGCCAGTGTCGCCGTGACCTCGTGCCGGGCTGCGGCGCGGGCCGCCCGGGGACTGATCTTTCCCTGCCCCAGAGGATAGTACGGCGGATTGGTGACGACGATATCGAAGCCGGCGGCCGGGCAGAGGCGCTCGATGCCCCGGTAGTCCCCCGGACGTATGGTGATGCGGTCCGCGAGGCCGTTCAGCGCGACGCTGCGGGCGGCCATATCCGCCAGGGTCTCGTCGAGCTCGATGGCCTCGATATGGGCGACTTCTTCCGCCATCAGGAGCGGAATGGCGCCGGTGCCGGTCCCCAGGTCCAACACCCGGTCCCGGGGGCGCCAACGGGGAAAATGGGCCAGCCGCACCGCGTCCATGGCGAAGCAATAAGCGTCCGTCCGCTGAATCACGCGCCGACCCAGATGGCAGAGATCGTCCAGCCGTTCTCCCGGTCGCAGGAACCGTTGGGGGTCCGGTGGCGTCTCCGGTTCAGCGGGGAGCGGTGGGGTGTCAGGGCCGTTTTTCGTTGCCGTCCCGTCCCTCATGCCTTGGTATCCGGCGGCGTCTTACCGGGTCTCGGCTCGCCGTCCCGCGGCCGTTCACCGCCGCGGCGGTCCGGTCTGGGGCCGCGGTCCGGACGGCCTTTGGCATCCCGGGGCCGGCGGTCGCGTCGTTCTTTCTTGTGTTCCCGGTCGCGGTTCTCAAAGTCGCCACTCTTGCGACGGGGACGGTCCTCCCGGGGCTTCCCGTCCCGTGGCGGCCGGCCTTCAGCGTGCTTTTCCCGGTTGCGGCGGCCGTGTCCGCCCCGGTTCCGGCGCGGCCGGTCGCCGTCCCCAAACTCCGATTCGCTTTCCAGGGCGGCGATGGCGGCCAGAGCTGCCACCTGCGCCAAGTCCTCCTCCGGGTCCTTGACGATGATATCCTCCCAGGAGGAAACGATGGTCTTGTTGTCGTCCAGCAGAATCGTGGCCGACCGCCGCTGCTGGTTGATGGAGATGACCCGGCCCTCACCTTCGGCGCTGACGATGCGGTTGCCCGGCTCCGGCGCCTGCACCTTCTTCGGGACGCATCCCTGGCAGTTGGAATACCCGTCGCTCTCGTACTTCAGACAGCACATGAGCCGTCCGCAGATGCCGGAAATCTTCGTGGGGTTCAGCGACAGGTTCTGCTCCTTCGCCATGCGAATGGACACCGGCGCGAAATCGCCAAGGAAGGTGGCGCAGCAGAGGGGGCGTCCACAGCAGCCAATGCCGCCCAGAAGCTTCGCCTCGTCCCGTACACCGATTTGCCGCAGCTCGATGCGGGTGCGGAAGACCGCCGCCAGGTCCTTCACCAGCTCGCGGAAATCCACCCGGCCATCGGCGGTGAAGTAGAACACGATCTTGTTTATGTCGAAGGTGTATTCGACGCCCACCAGCTTCATCGGCAGGTCGCGGGCCGCAATCTTTTCCACGCAGATGGCGAAAGCTTCCTTTTCCTGTTCGTGGTTTTTCTTCACCCGTTCCAGGTCCTCGGCGGTGGCCTTGCGCTGCACCGCTTTCAGGGGAAGCGTGACTTCCTCGTCCGGAATCTGTCGCGGGCCCAGCACTACATGGCCAAACTCCACGCCCCGGGTCGTCTCGACGATGACATCGTCACCCGCCGCGATCTCCAGAGGGCCTATGCCAAAATAATATATCTTGCCCGCTTGCTTGAAGCGGACACCAACTACCGTTTGCATCATATCCTCCTATTGGGCGTCCTCCGCCGTTTCGGTCATTTGTATCGGCAGCGCCTCCATGAGCAGGCGGCTGTTCGCGTTCGAGGTCAGAAGCCGCCGCTCCGCCTCGCTGGTCAGTGCCACCAGGGAAAATACCCGGCTTTCCGGGTATTCCTTCACCAGCGGCGCCAACCGTCCGGCGATATCCCGCTGGCGAAGAGCGCAGCCACTGTATAGTGCCAGAAGATCACGCAACGCCAGGCGGAAAAAGCGCAACCACTCGGCCAGTTCTTCGGCCGAGAGCGCCCCCAGCCGTTTCCCCTCGGCCCAAACATGCTCCATGTCAAATTTCGGAAGGGACGCCAGAATCCGCAGGGCGTCGTCCCGCCGCTCCAGGGCACCGTCCTCGTGGAGGGTCAGCGCCCGGCCGGCGCTGCCACCGGAGAGCGCCGCCAGCGAGGCCGCCTCGTCCGCAGCCAGCCCCCGCTCGGTCAGGATGTGGGCTATATCCGCTTCGGACAAGGGCCCGAAGGGAACGACAAGACAGCGGGACACCACGGTGTCGAGAAGCGCTGCCCGGGCACTGGCAATCAGCAGGAAGACAACTTGCCGTCCCGGCTCCTCCAGCGTCTTGAGCAGGCAATTCGCCGCCGCCTCGTTCATCCGGTCAGCCCCGTCAATCACGACCACCCGTCCGGCGGAAACGGCCGCCGGGGCCCGGGAAAGATCGGTTTGCAGCTCGCGTACCGCTTCGATGCGGAGTACGGGCGCCGCCTTGCCCCGTTTCTCCGGTTCCAAACGATAAAGATTGGGATGGGCGCCGGCCTGAAGGGCCTGACAGCTGGGGCAGCTGCCGCAGGGCATGGCATCCGCCGGACGGGCGCAAAGAATCGTGGCGGCGGCAGCCTCCGCGGTCAGCCGTTTGCCGACGCCGGCGGGGCCGAGCAATAAGAGCGCGTGGGGCAGTCGGTCCTCCCGGAGCATCTGCCGGAGACGCCGGATTGGCTCCGCCTGCCCAATGATGGCCTCCCAGGACGTCATCATCAGCTGTAAAGGTCTACCAGCATGCCGCGGATCGCGTCCTGGGAGGCGACGATGGACAGAGAATCCGCCTGTCCAAGGCGGATGTGCTCCGCCATTGCCTCCAGCTCATCGTCAATCTTGCGGACCGTGGTATAGACCTTCTGCCGCCCCAGCCGGTCCCAGCCGGCGCTGGAGTTCAGGGAATACATCCGGGAGACGACTTCGCCCACGAATTCCTTGACGAGGCTTCGGTAGGATTTCAGCTCGTCATAAGTGGGCGTGTTGGTGAGCCGCGCTCCCTGCTCGTCGATTTTCTTGAGCAGGGCCTCCAGTTCTTCCCGGGTCATGCCGCTCTGCTGGTCGGCGAGCTCCGAGGAAAACGACGTGTCCATCCCGGAAACGCGGTCATGGGAAGCGCGCGCAACCGGCGGCGTTGTCGTGGACGAGCGTTGGGACGATAAAGCGTTAACTTTCATAAGAATTCCACCCTCAATTTCCGGGGCGCGTGGGGCGCGCTCCTTTCCGGTATCGCCTGGCAGTTCTGCCTATCCTTTAATTATAACGGCTGCGCGGCAAATTGGCAACCGTTTACAGAAGCGCCTGCAACGCTGCCCAGTCCGGCTTTTGGGCGGCCACGCGGATTTTTTCGTAGCGGTCCGCCTCCGCCGGCGGAATCTGGTACTCCTCCAGGGAGGACAGGACAAACTGCACGCTGTCGTAATCGAAGGAGAGGGCCATCTCCTTTATGGTTTCATAAGCCTCCAGCAATCGGTCGGCCGGAATCTCGGGGCGCTCGGCCACCGGTTGATCCGCTTTTTCCGTCGCTTTCAGCGGGGACAGGGATTCGAGGTAGCTCTGGTAAAGCGACAGCAGCGTCGGCGTGTCCTTCTCGATTTCCGCGATGTAACCCTTGTTGCCGGCATCTTCCAGCCGCGCCGCCCGGTCGGAGAGCTCCGAAGCGCCGATGATGCGGGCCGAGCTCTTGAGGGCGTGAACCTTCGTCGTGTAGTCTTTCCAGTTCTTCGACCGGAAAAAGCCTTCGATTTCCCGGAGATTGGGTTCGATGGTCTCATAAAAGACCTTAAGCGTTTCCAGATAATCGCCGGGGGAACCGCAGTACCCGATGCCCTTGGCGGTGTCCAGACCCCGCAGATTCAGGAGCCACGCCGGCAGCTCGGCCGGTCCTTCCTCTGCCGGGGAGGTACTGTCCGGGCGCCGGCCGGGTTCCGGTTCCGGTGTCTTCACCAGCGCCGGCGGCAGGTATTTCACCATCATCTTTTCCAGCTTGACACTGTCGATGGGCTTGGTCAGATAATCGGTGAAGCCGCTGCTCAGATACTCCTCCCGGGCGCCGGCGATGGCGTTGGCGGTCAGGCATACCGTAGGCGTGGCGCGGTTCGGTCCTTCTTCCTGACGAAGGCGGGCCAGGGTCTCGATACCATCCATGCCCGGCATGCTGTGGTCGAGGAAGATGATGTCGTACGGCTTTTCCGCCGCCATCGCCAGGCAGGCCGGGCCGCTTTCCGCCGTTTCCACCTGCACCTGGGTGCGCTTCAGCAGGCCCTTGATGACCGTAAGGTTCACCGGCGTATCGTCCACCGCCAGCACGACCGCCTCCGGCGCGATGAAGGAGGTACGGGAATTCTGATGCTGGCCGGTGAGGCGACGGTAGGATTCGTCCAGACGGCCGATGGGCGCCGAGTCCACGACCTGCTGGCGGATGGCGAAGGAGAAGGTCGAGCCTTCCCCGTAAACGCTCTCCACGTCGAGGTGGCTGTTCATCAGTGCCAACAGGCGGATGGTGATATTCATGCCGAGGCCCGTGCCCTCAATGGCCCGGTTGCGGCTCTCCTCGATGCGCTCGAAAGCCGCGAACAACTTCGGCCGGTCCTCTTCCTTGATGCCGATGCCGGTGTCCTTCACGGCAAAGCGCAGGGCGATGTGGCTGTCGTCCAGCGGCGAGAAATCCACCGTCAGGGTCACGCTGCCTTTTTCCGTGTATTTCACCGCGTTGGTGAGGATATTTGTCGCCACCTGCTTTATGCGGACTTCGTCGCCGTAAAGTCGGATGGGGAGTTTCTCCGAAGCGTTCACCTGCAGGGTGAGTCCCTTCTTTTCCGCCCGGGACTTGATCATGTTCACCAGGTCGTTCAGCAGCGAGGCTGTCTCGTATTCCCCGGGGATGATATCCATCTTTCCTGCTTCGATCTTGGAGAAGTCGAGAATGTCGTTGACCAGTTCCAACAGCGTCGTGCTGGCGATATGCACGTTTTCCGCGTATTTCAGGATCTCCGGCTCGGTGCTTTCCCTGAGGATCATCTCATTCATGCCCAGGATGGCGTTGATGGGCGTCCGGATCTCGTGGCTCATGTTCGAGAGGAACTGGGACTTTGCTTCGTTGGCGGCGTTGGCCTCCTTCGCCATCGCCTCCGCCTCCCGGGCGTAGTGGGTGATATCCTGGGCACTGCGCTCGACGAAGGCCGCCAGCCGCTCCGAAAGCGGGATAACATGGCTCTGGGCCCCGGCGGCCACCGGGCATTCCGTAGGTGGGAATGGATTTCCCTCCCCCTCGCGCATCCCGATGGCTACGAGGACACTGTTGAAGACGCCGCCCCGGCCCTGATGGCAGAAGATTTCCGACTGGGCCATATTGGGCAGCGCCTGGGAAGGCGCCGGTGAGAGCTTGTCACTGCTTCGGGGGAAGTACCGGTGGAACATCTCGATTTCCATCGGGAACTGCCCCTTCAGGAAGACCGCCCGGTTACCGCAGGCGATGAGTTCCAGGCTTTCCGGGGCGAATTCCCGCATCTTTTCGCTAAGATCCCAGGTCTGCAGCAGGATCTTCGACGGATTGCCATAGGAGAGACGGATTTTCTCCCCCTCGTACATGTCGCTGATGAAGTAGAGCCGTCCTTCGTCATCATAGAGCGGCGGCACCCGTGGAATGACCATGCCGTTGCGCATGAGAGAAAAGGGAAACTCGCAGATGTTCTGCAGGAAATACTCGTCCGTCGGTACGCCGAGGTAATTCTGGTAAATCTTTGTGGCGGGGGAGCCGTCAATCTCCTCAACGATGCGTCCGTTGATGACCTTGGTGATGGTAAACTCGCGTCCCAGCGGCGTCCAGCCGAAGGTGTAGTCGGCGAAGATATGGAGGTTCGGGCCCCGGAACAGCACCAGCACCAGCCCGTTGCCGAAAACCTTCATGCCTTGCAGGTACTGTTTGTTCTTATTGTTGGATTCCATGAAAACGCCGCGGCAGTTGCACAGGGTGTGCGCGGTGTCGTTGTCGGTGAAGCTGGACACCAGGCCGAAGACGGGTACGGATTCATTGCCCCGGGTCATGCCTTCCAGAAAAGCGGTGAGCTCTGCGCCGGGACCGCCGTAAATTACGTAGATGCCCTTGAGATCTTCCTTGCGGGCAAGCTCCGGGGCGAGCGTCTGCCCCAGCGTCTCGAAGTCGGTATCGGCCGGGTATTCCAGCGTTTCTACCTGAGACTCCCGGAAAAAGTTTACGTTCAGGTTGATGGATTCCCGCGAACCCAGGTTGAACTTGGAATCGTAAACGGCCAGGCCGGTGACCACCGCCCGGGGCAGGGCCTTGCGGACGCGGGCGCCGATGCGTTCCGCCCGTTCCCGGGAAATCTTCACGGTGTTGATGGCGACATAGATGCTGGCGGCCTCCTTGTAGGCCGGCGAGGTGCGGATGGCGTTGAGCGCCGTGTCCAGCTCCACATCCTGATAGGCTTTGAACTGTTGCTGTATCAATCTTACCAGCTCCTTCTATACGTCCCGGGAAAAGGGGCCACACTTACGGCTTCTTCAGCTGGATGGCGTTGAACCGTTCGTTGATAAAGGCGATGGTGGCGGCGTCGTGTTCCCGGTCGCGGGAGAGGAACGTGCGATAGGCGTAGAGCGCGTCCAGGGGCCGCCCCAGCTTTTCATAGACGATGCCTTTCTGGAGCCAGGCGTCGGCAAACCAGGCGCCGCCCGAAGTGGCCTCGTCGAATTTCGCCAGCGCCTCTTCGTACTTTCCCTGCCGGAGGAAGACCAGCCCCCGATAGTAGCCGTTCATGCGGTCCCGGGGATTGATGGCCAGGGCCTGATAGAGATCCTCCAGTGCCAGATCGTACTGGTCCTGTTCCAACCGGATCAGCGCCCGTTGGTCGTAAAGGCTGAAGCTGTCCGGCTTCGCTTTGATGGCAGCGGTGATATCGGCCAGAGCCTCGTCGTAACGGCCCAGCGCCTGATACGCGTTGCTTCGCTGCCGGAAAAGGGACTCGTCCCCCGGCTGGAGACGCAGCGCCTCGGTGGCATCTTTCGCCGACTGCTCGAGCTCAATCCGGGCCGTGGCCTGCTCCATACTGTCGAGACTCTTTTTGCGGCGGTTCGTGCCCAGGGCATAGTAAAGCTCGGCCCGGGCGGCATAAGCGTCGGCGTTGTCCGGATTCAGGGCGATGGCCTTGTCATAGGCGGCTTTGGCTTCGTCCAGATATCGCATGGCGAAGGCGTTTCGCCCCTGCTCCAGGTATTCCCGGGAACGGGCGACGTCCTGTTCCGTGACCGGGATGGTCCAGGTCGACGGATTGGACGTTGCTTTTTCATCATCGTCTTCGTCGCCGGCGGTGGCAGCTGTTGGGACCGGCGTCGGAGAAACGCCGGCCCGGGCCGGTTTCGCGCCCCCGGCCGTCGTCTCCGCGGCCGGCACCTCATCCTCAATCTCTTCATCATCCCAGGCGTCGTCCCAGACGGCGTCCTCCGCCTGCGCCATCGCCGGGCCGCTCCAGGTGGAAAGCAGCAGGGCTGCCCCCAGAAGGCCGGCACCCAGCCGCGTGTGTATCCGAATCATTTCGCATCGCTCCTTTTTCATTGTCGCTCTCTTGCTTTCCGCGCCGAAACGCGGGTTCATTTCACGATATGCCGGCCACCGTACCAGCGGGGCTTCCAGTATTCATCGTCGAGATTGTCTACCCGGACGCCCCGACGGGAGGAAACGTGCAGGAACTTGTTCTGGCCGAGATAGATGCCGCAATGGGAGGCGCCGGGTTCGTAGGTCGAGAAAAAGACCAGGTCCCCGGGGACCAGCTCTTTCCGTTTTTTGACTTTTTTCCCCAGATGATACTGTTCATCCGCCATCCGGGGAATCGCGTAGCCATGCTGGCGGAACACGAACTGCACGAAACCGGAGCAATCGAAGCCCTTCGGCGTCGTACCGCCAAAGCTGTAGGGGACACCGGTGTACTTGCGACCGGTGGCGATGATCTTTGGCGCCATATCCTGGGGCAGGAACAGGGCGTTGTTGGGGACCTGGGTCGCCGGTTTCGCTGCGACGCCTTCGCCCTGCGGCTTGGTCTCCGTCGGCTTAGCCTCAGCCTTCTTTTTCTTGTCCTTGCCTTTGTCCTTGTCCTTGTCCTTGCCATTATTCCGTGGCGTTTCGTCTTCGTCGTCTTCGTCGGTCGCTGCCGGCGGGGCGGCTTTTTTCTCCTTATTCTCGTTTTTTGCCGCTGCCGGTTGGATTTCGTCCGCCGCCGGTGCTGGCGGCGTGGCGGGTTTGGCTTCTTCTTTCGCTACCCGGTTGCCGTCGTCTGCATTCGCCGGCGTGGCTGTATCACTTTCCCGTAAGGATGCCGGTACCTCCACCGGCGGGGCGGAAGTTTTTCCTGCGTCCGGTGACAGGGGCGCGGTCGGAGCCTTGCCCGGCGCGTCTCCCGGCGCGGGAGATTTTCCCGTCGCGTTTTTCGCCGGCTTTGTCGCGGGCGTCCCACTGGTTGCCGGGGCGGCTTCGGTTTCCGTCGGCGGTTCGGCTGGTCGGTCGCTATTCGTCTCGGCCGGAGGTTTCTCTGCCGGTTTCGTTGCAGCGGATGTTGGCGCTGGCGGTTCCTTCCCCCCCGGAGCAGGCGGCATTGCCAGGGTCGCACCGCTGGCTATAAGCACCAGCAGTCCTGTAACACTAAACGTCGATAAAAACTTCATGTTTTTTTTTCGGGCGCTGCGTCTGTTACGCAGAAAAGGTATCTTCATCTGATGCAGCGCCTCCTCATCCGTGGGAGACATGGTCCAGGGCCTGACACATCAGTTTGACCACGTGGTCGTCGTCCAGCGAATACCAGGCCTCCTTGCCTTCCTTGCGGAACTTTACCAGCCGCGCCCCGCGCAGCACGCGGAGCTGATGGGAAATGGCCGATTGTCCCATGCCCAGGGCGCCGGCGATGTCACTTACCCGCATATCTGCCGATGAAAGGAGCGCCAGCAGTTTGATTCGCGTCATATCCCCCAGCACCTTGAAGACTTCCGCTACCTTCAGGCTTGTGGCCGCGTCAAGTTCCTTCAGGCTGCTGGCTGCGATTTCAGGCGTGTCCTCTGTCTTGCGTCCCATATTCGTTCCTTTCCGGGGATGCTTCCGGCAGCGGCCGGTGGCATCTCCTCTGACCCTTCTTTTGCGTTTGGGCCTGTATCTGTTTCTGTTTCCTATGATTATATATCCTGTATTATATCTCCTGTATGAGCATTTGTGCAAATGTTTTTCCAAGGAGATTGTTGGAGTATTTCCGCGGTAAAAAAGAGAATCGGCGCGATTCCCGGTTGGAAGGCGGGCGCAAATATGGTATGATAAAAGAAACAGTATGCGCAGGGAGCGAGGTGCCCAACATGAAGCATTACGATGTAGCCATTGTCGGGGCGGGGCCGGCCGGAGCCTTCGCCGCTTACGAGCTCACGGCGTCACGGCCGGAACTGCGGGTCGTTGTTCTGGAGAGTGGCAATGACATTTACCACCGCCGTTGTCCCATTGCCGCCGGCAAGGTCAAAAACTGCGTCCGCTGCAATCCTTGCAGCATCATGCGCGGCTTCGGCGGCGCCGGGGCTTTCTCCGACGGCAAGTTCAACTTCACCACTGCTTTTGGTGGCTGGCTCAATGAGTACCTGGAAGATGAGGAGGTCATGCGCCTCATCCGCTATGTCGATGAAATCAACCTCAGGCAGGGCGCTCCCTCGCAGGTATTCACCACCGCCGGCAACGACCTGGGGAAACGGGCGTTGCAATACGATCTGCACCTGTTGGACGCCAGTGTACGCCATCTGGGGACAGAGAACAATCTACACCTCCTGGAGAAAATGTATGAGGATCTGAAGGAGAAGGTGGAGTTCCGCTTCCTGACGCCGGTGAAACACATCGAGCCCGGTGACGCCGGCGAGGACAATGCGCTGGTGCTCGATAGCGGCGAGACCGTTGCCGCCCGCTTCCTCGTCATAACACCGGGCCGGGCCGGGGCGGAGTGGTTCAGCGACGAGTGCCGCCGCCTCGGGGTGAAACTGCTCAACAATCAGGTGGACGTGGGCGTCCGGGTGGAAGTGCCGGATGAGGTTTGGAGTGAGATTACCGATAAGGTCTATGAGGCCAAGCTCGTCTATCGCACGAAGCGATACGGGGACCTGGTGCGGACCTTCTGCATGAATCCCCACGGCCATGTGGTGGCGGAGAACACGGACGGCGTCGTCACCGTCAACGGCCATTCCTACAGCGACCCGAAACTCCAGAGCCGGAACACGAATTTCGCCCTGCTCGTCAGCAACCATTTCACCGAGCCCTTCAACGAGCCTTACAAGTACGGCAAGCGGATAGCCTCCTTCTCGAATATGCTGGGGGGTGGCGTCCTCGTCCAGCGTTGGGGCGATCTGGTCAAAGGACGGCGCACTGACGCCGACCGCCTGTCGAAGAGCTTTACCCGGCCCACGCTGGCGGCGACGCCGGGCGACCTGGGGTTGGTGTTGCCGAAGCGTCACCTTGACAACATCATGGAGATGGTGCAGGCGCTGGCCAACATCGCGCCGGGCATGACCAACGACGATACCCTGCTCTATGGTGTCGAAGTGAAGTTCTACAGCTCCCGCATCTCGCTGACGAAGGAGCTGGAGATGCCGCTGCCCAACATTTTCGCTGCCGGTGACGGCGCCGGGGTCACCCGGGGGCTGTCCCAGGCGTCGGCATCCGGCGTCTATGTGGCCCGTACCATATTGTCGCGCTTTTGAGGCCGGGGCGGTGTGGTTCGGCCAGAGCGCCGGTTTCCGGATGGGCGGGAGAAAAACATACCTTTTTCGAGAAAAATTTTGCACAAAGGGAATCTTTTCTGGTAAAATTATGATATGATATAGGTATCAGAAGATGGACCGCCATGAACGATGGCAAACTTTAAGAGAGAGACAGGTGATAGGGATTGGAGCGCCTAAGAGTCTTGATTGTCGATGATTCACGTATCAGTTGCGCCGTGTTGAACGACATCCTCTCGAAGACGAACTTCGACGTGGTGGGCATGGCCAACAGTGCCCGCGAAGCGGTGGAGAAGTACCAGGCATATCATCCGGACGTGGTGACGATGGACATGAATCTGCCCGACGCCGACGGCATCGAGTGCAGCCGTCGTATTCGCGCGTTGGACGGGTCGGCCCGCATCGTCATGATCAGCGCCATGAAGGACGCCGCTTTGATGCTCAAGGGCCGGGAAGCCGGCATCAGTTCGTTCCTGCAGAAGCCGGTGAATCCCAACGAGCTGATTGACGCCATGACCTTCCTTTGCCAGGATCGTCTGGCGCATCTGGGCGAGCTCAAGGAGCTCTATGTCAAGTCCTTCATCAAGGTCCTGCAGAAGAGCCTTTTCAGCCTGGTGGGGGTTCACAGCAAGGTGAGCTTTGATGTTGCCGAGGGCAACTACCTCGACGTGGACGGCATCGCTGTCATCATCGGCCTCACCGGCAGCCCCATGGGTCGTGCCATCGTCTATATGAACCGGGGGACGATGCGCAAATTCGCCTGCTCCCTGCTGGCAAAGGACAGCGAGGATGAGCTTTCCGAAGAGGAAGCCAGCGATGCCGTGGAGGAGGCCGCGAACATCATCGTCGGCCGGGCAGCGTCCACCGTCAACGACCTCAAGGAAAAGGAGATGCGGATTTCGCCGCCGGGTACGATTTGTGGCAACTCCATCCGGGTCGCCAATTTCAAGATGACATCGTTCCGTATCAAGGCGGAGACGCGCTTGGGGGATATCTGCATGAATATCGGCTTCGCGGAGGGGGAGTAAGGTATGGATGCCAAATTGGTCAACCCCTTCATTGACGCGCTTTCCGCCGTTTTTCCGATGATGGGGTTTGATGTCCCCAAGCGGGCCGGGATGGGGGTGCAGGAACAGAACTGCACGAGCCTCGGCGTCTCCATCATCGTGGGCTTCACCAAAGGGCTTCGGGGCAACGTGGTCTATAACATGAGCGACGAGGCGGCCCGGTTCATCGCGTCCAAGATGATGATGGGCATGCCGGTGGACGAGCTCAACGAGATGGCGCAGAGCGCCCTGTCGGAGATGAGCAATATGCTCACGGCCAACGCCGCCACGAATCTCGCGGCCATGGGCCTGGAGGTGGATATTTCCACCCCGAGCCTCACCGTCGGCAAGGATTTCAAGATCAAGATCAGTAGCAGCCAGTATCTGGTGGTCAAGATGGACATCGGCGGCCAGATCCTGGAGCTTAATATTGCCGTGCAGTAGGAAAAAACCGCCTGATACGCCCCGCGGGCGTTCCGGCGGTTTTTTTGGCGGCTGCTATCCGTCGGAAGATTTCCGGCGGGCCAGGCAGGGAAAAAGGCACTTCCTGGCGAATAGTATAAAATGTTTCTTGTGGCTTTTTGCCGCGTTGTCCTCCGGAGGACGCGGCTGGGATCAGTCGGGCGATTTTCCGGCCCGCGGGAATCGGGGGAAAGACCTTGAGCGAAAACGAAGCCGGCGACAATAAGCTGGAAAAACGCGATTGGCTGGCGGAGATTCTTCTGAACGCCACCAGCGAGCGGCGCAAGATTAACAGCATAAAGCTCCCCGGTGAGCCGGATTTCAAGGAAAAGGCCACCCGGGTGGACAACCAGCGGTTTTCGTCCTCGGTGGGCGATCTCCTGGGCCGGGTCGGCGACAAGATCGATTCCCAGCCGACAGCAGCGCCGCCCCTGCCCGCGAAGAAGAAGGGGGACGCCGACAACGATGACCACCTCAGAGGAACGAGCCCGGTTCGCACCTGGAGCAGTTAGGGCGGAACGGTGGGAACGGAGGCGAGCGGCGATGCCGGCCTACGCATTGTTCGATATCGGTGGCACGGCGGTAAAGTGCGGCGTCGCCGACGAAAACGGAACCTTCCTGATGAAGGAACGGCGGGACAATCCAATCCGCGTCAGCGGCTTGGCGGCGCTTAAGGCGTTGCTGGAGGAGCGGCTGACGGCTTACGGTGATCGCTACGCCATTGCCGGCGTCGGCGTCTCCACCGCCGGCGTTGTGGACGAGGCGGGGCGCGTCGTCTATATCTCGGACAGCTTTCCCGGCTACGCCGGCACGCGGTTGGCAGAGGTGCTGACGGCCCGGCGGGATCTCCCGGTGGCGGTGGAAAACGACGCGGCCTGCGCCGGTCTCGGAGAGTTCTGGCTGGGGGCCGGGCAGGGGGCGTCGCCCCTCGTCTGCCTGACGGTGGGCACCGGCGTCGGCGGCTGTGTCATCGTCGATGGCAAGGTCGTGCGCGGGGCTCATGGCTTCGCCGGCGAGGTGGGTTTCATCCCGTTGGCGGATGGTACGCTGGAGGAGGCGGCGGCCACTTCAGCGCTTTGCCGGTCGGTGGCCGCAGCGAAGCGCCGCCCGGCGGCCGGGATTACTGGCGAGCAGGTTTTCGAGTGGGCCCGGGCCGGCGATCCGGTGGCGAAAGAGGCAATCTGTCACCAGATGGCGGCTTTGGCCGATGGCCTCGTCCCGGTCTGCTATACCGTTGACCCCGCCGTGGTGGTCATCGGCGGTGCGATTGCTGCCCAGGCGGATTATCTGGAGCCGCTGCTCCGGGATGCGCTCCGGGAAAGGTTGTTGCCGACCCTCTTCGAGGGCATCCGCTTCGGCTTTGCCCGGCTGGGGAACGACGCTGGCCTGCTGGGGGCGCTGTACTGCCTGCGCCAGCGGCTTGCCGGTGATTCATAGAACAGACCGCATCACACAACGGAAATATCATCCATTCCAAGCGATTATCGCGATTGGGAGGCGATCGCATTGAAGGTCAGGATTACGGATACATACGAGGACATGAGCGAGGCGGCGGCGGAGTTCGTCATCGACCAGATACGGCACAAGCCGAACAGTGTCATCGGCCTGGCGGCCGGCGCCACACCGCTCCTGCTCTACCAGAAGCTCGGAGAGGCCTGCGCCGCCGGCACAGTGAATTTCGCCCGGGTGCGCACCTTCAGTCTGGACGAGTACATCGGCCTGGGCCCGGAGCACCCCCAGAGCTTCCATTTCTATTTCCAGCACAATCTCTTTGATCATGTGAATATCCATGAGGACCATGTGCTGGCGCCTGACGGCATGGCGGCTGACGTCGCCGCAGAGTGCGCCCGCTACGGCGCCGCCATCGAAGCGGTGGACGGCATCGATCTGATGATCCTGGGCATTGGCCCCAACGCCCATATCGGTTTCAATGAGCCGGGGCCGAGCTTCGTGCCTGAGACCCACGTGGTGGAACTCTCGGAAGCGACCCGGGCTGCCAATGCCCGCTTCTTCGAGACTCCGGAGGACACGCCGTACTGGGCCATCAGCATGGGTATCCGGGACATCATGTTCGCGCAGAACATCCTGCTTCTGGCCAGCGGTGCCGGCAAGACCGGGGCGCTGATGCAGGCGGTCTGCGGCGACATCACCCCCGAAGCGCCGGCTTCGGTACTCCAGCTTCATCGGAATGCCCTGGTTCTGGCCGACCGGTCGGCGGCAGCCCGCCTGCCGGAAAAGTATAAATGACGGCGAAAAGCGGAATGGCAGACGTTCCGGCCGGGCAGAGGTGAAGGGCATGAAAGCGATCGTCAACGGCCGGCTGATCCTGCCGGATGAGCGGGGCGAGTTTCAGGTTGTGGAGCATCGCGCCCTGCTGTACGATGAAAGGATTGATCGCGTCCTGCCCGGTATGCGTATTACCCGGGCGGAACGGGAGCAACTGGACGAGGTCATCGATGCCCGGGGCGCGTACGTTTCGCCGGGCTTCATCAATGTTCATTTGCACGGCGCCGCGGGCTTTGACGTCATGGATGATGACCCGGCGGCGCTTCCTGCCATTGCCCGTTTTCAGGCATCCACCGGCGTCACCGCCATGCTGCCCACCACAATGACCTACGACTTTCCCACCATCTACCGGGCCCTGGACCGCATCCGGGCGGTCATGGGGGAGGAGAAGGACGGCGCGGTGATCCTGGGGGCGAATATGGAAGGCCCCTTCATCAATCGGGCCCAGCGGGGGGCGCAGGCAGCGGAGAATATCGCTGCGCCGGATTTCGAGCGCATCCGGGCCTATCAGGGCGTCATCCGCCTTCTCACGCTGGCCCCGGAGGAACTCAAGGGGGACTATGCCTTCGTGGAGCAGTGCCAGGCGGCGGGCATTACCGTCTCCCTGGGTCACAGCGCCGCTGACTACAATACCGCCCGGCAGGCCATTCTGCAATACGGCATCAACCACATAACGCACCTCTTCAACGGCATGGCGCCCTTCCATCATCGTCGGCCGGGGCTGGCCGGAGCGGCGCTGGATACGCCGGCGGACTGCGAGATCATCGCCGACAACGTCCATCTGCACCCGATGACCCAGCGGTTCCTTTGGCGAATGAAGCAGGAGCGCCATATCATTCTCGTGACTGACTCCATGCGGGCCTGCGGCCTCGGTGACGGCGAGTCCGAGCTGGGCGGACAGCTCGTCCGCGTTTCCGGGCAGGTGGCGACGCTGGCGGATGGTACCATTGCCGGTAGTGTCCTGACCCTTGACCGGGCGGTGGCGAATTTCGCCGCCAATACCGGCGCCGGTCTGGCCCAGACCGTGGCCTGTGCTACCAAAGTTCCGGCGCAGAATCTCGGGATTTACGGAGAATACGGATCTCTGGAACCGGGGAAACGGGCTGACATTGTAATCTTTGATGGCGCCGTCCGGGTGCGGCGCACCATTATCGGCGGACGAACGGTATTCAACGCTGAAACATGAAAAACGGGGCAGGGCGTTTCCAGGCGCTTTGCCGGAAGGACGGAAACGAAATGTTCGGATTTGGGAAGAAAACCCTGGTCCTGGCGGCGCCGGTGCCGGGACAACTCCTTGACATAACGGCGGTGGCGGATCCTGTCTTTGCCGGCAAAGTAATGGGTGACGGCTTCGCGGTGGAGCCGTCGCCGGACGAGTCCGTCGTCGTTGCTCCCTGTGACGGCGAGGTCATGGTGGTGGCGGAAACAGGCCACGCTGTAGCCCTCAAGAGCCACGGCGTAGAGATTCTTATCCATGTTGGCATCGATACCGTCACGATGAAGGGTGAGGGCTTTGCCACGCTGGTAAAGCCCGGCGACCGGGTAAAGACCGGTACGCCGTTGCTGCGGTTCGACCGGGCCGTCATCCTGGCCGCCGGCAAGCCCCTGACGACGATGGTCGTTGTCACGAACCAGGCCGATGTGGTAAAGAAGGTAGAAAAGGACCTGAGCAATCCGGCCGGCGTTATGACTTTGACGCTGTAAGCATCTGACGTCGGTAACAACGCTTCCGTTTGCCGGTACGGGCCGCGGGGAGGTACGCATGATCAGCATTCCCTGGTTTTACCAGACATCGTTCTATATCGCCGCCGCGCTTTTGAGCGTAGCCTGCCTTACTTACATCGTCCTCTGGGGCCGGTCGTCGCGTTCCCAGGGGCAGGCCTTCAGTCTGCTCTTCGGCGCCATTTTCCTGTCGTCGGCGGCCATGATTGCGGAGAGTTATTTCCTGGTTGCCCCGGCCTTCTCCGGGCAGCGGGGATTGGTGGAGAGCGCCCGCCTCATCTATCTGGTTTTCCATTCCACGATTCCAACGCTGTTTGCCTACTACGCCTACTGTGTCTGCGGGACCATCCGGAAATTCTCCGGTCCTCGGTTGCTTTTCTACGCTGTCCCCTTCATCATTTCGGAGATCATCGTCTTTCTGAATCCGCTGATGGAGTGGGCCTGCTATTACGACTTCGCGCTCCGGTATGTGCGGCAGTGGGGCTCGTTCCTGCTTTACGCCATCGGCGCTTTTTACGCAGTGCTGGGATTCCTCCAGCTCAACACCTACTGGAAGACAGCGGCGCCCCGCAAACGGCAGGCCATGTTCCTGTTCATCCTGCTGGTCGCCGTTGGCATCAGCATCCAGATTGCCGTGCGGGAAATCCAGCTGGAAATCTTCACCGATACGTTGGCGGCGCTGGGATTATTGCTACTGATTGAGACGGAAAACGACCGGATCAGCACTTCCCTTGGCATGTATAACCGGCGGGCCCTGCGGCTGGACCTGGAAAATTTCCTCGGCGCCGAATTGAAATTCCATGTCATCATCGTCCGGCTGCTCAATATCGGTTCCTTCCAGCAGACCATGGGCGTCATGGAGACGGCGGCTTTCCAGCAGGAGATGGCCGATTATCTGAAGTCGTTGCTGTCCCCCCATGAAGTGTACTATGCCAACTGGGCGACCTATGTGCTGATCCCCTCCCCGGTGGCCGACGCTGAGGAAAAGGAAGCGGAGCGGGCGGCCAAGCTGGCGGAAACCATCCGGCTCCGTTTCCGGGAGAAGTGGAAGGGCGTCAGGACTGCCACCAATACGGAAGCCGTTGTCCTGCGGGCCGCCGTGCCGAAGGATTTTGCGACGGCGGAAGAAGTCATGTATCTGGTGGACAGTCCTACGCCGAAGACGGACGGTTCCATGGTGCTGGCCGGCCGGGAGCTTCGCTACATCCAGCGCCGTCGGGAAATTGAGGCGGCGCTCCGGCGTTGTCTCATGGAGAACGGCTTTGAGGTCTACTATCAGCCCATATATCGTCGTGAGGGCCTGCAGATTACATCGGCCGAGGCGCTGGTGCGAATGCATGACAGCGAGCTCGGCGAGGTGCCACCGGGGGATTTCATCCCGGTAGCGGAAGAGATCGGCATGATGAGCGACATTGGCGTCTTCGTGCTCTACGAGGTCTGCGGCTTCCTGGCCAGCGGCGTTCCCGCCTCCATGGGGCTCACGGATATCCATGTGAATCTTTCCAGCACCGAGTGCCTGCACCCTGACTTCATCGACCGGGTGAAAAGTTGCGTGAACCAGCACGGAATAGACGCCGGTCAGGTCGTTTTCGAGTTCCGGGAAAACATGGTCTTCAGCAATCTGGCGCGTCTCAAGGGGCCGGTGAAGGCCCTGCGGGAAGCGGGCTTCCGCTGTGCGATGGACGGCTTCGACACCCTGTTTCCGAACCTGCAGGACGTCTGTTCTCTGGGCTTCGATAACATCAAGATCAGCCACAGCATCCTCTGGAATGCCCTGAGCGGGCGTACCGGCCATTCCGTCCTCAACAGCATGGTGCAGATGATCCGGGATACCAGTGTCCAGCTTGCCGTCGAGGGCGTTTCCAAGCAGGAGCATCTGCGGCTCTTGTCCGAGTTCGGTGTCGACCATCTCCAGGGGAATTTCCTGAACCGGGCCATGCCGCAGGCGGAGTTTGTGCAGCTCCCCCATACATGGAAATCCGGGAACGGGGAGCCACCGGCCCGCAGCTGACGGAGCGTCCGGTTCGGGGAAACGGGAAAAGCGCGGCGAAGGCGCTTATGACAGGGGGAAAACAGCATGGAATCGTTTCGACTGTCTCGCTGGGGGCGATGGGGGCTGGTGCTGGGCGCGGGGCTTTTGATGATCGCGCTCTTCTGGTTACTGTTTCGCGGGGAGGAGGGCGCTGATTCAGTGCGGCCGAAAGTCGGGTTTATCATCATCGGGGACGTGACGCGGCCGGGTTACAATTCCGCCCATTACAACGGCATGAAAGCGGCCTGCGAAAAACTCGGGGCCGATCTCCTGTTGAAGAGCGAAGTGGCTGAGAACAGCGGCCAATGCCGCAAGGCAGTACAGGAGCTGGCGGCGGCCGGGGCGAATATGATTTTCCTGGCCAGCTACGCCTATCCCGCCGAGGTGCAGGATCTCACGGCGGACTATCCGGATATCGCCTTCGCCACGGTTTCCGCTGAGGTCCATACCCGGAATATGACGGCGTATTTCCCCCGGCTGTATCAGGCCCGCTATCTTTCCGGCGCTCTGGCCGCCATGCGGTCGAAAACGGGCATCCTCGGCTATGTGGGCGCCATGCAGAACTCCGAGGTCTGCCGGGGCATCAACGCCTTTACTTTGGGGGCCCGCCGGGTGAATCCGAAGGCGCGGGTTCTCGTCGTCTGGACGGACAGCTGGCAGGACGCCGACCGGGCCACCACCGGTGCCGACCTCCTGCTCCGGGCGGGGGCCGATGTCCTGACCTATCATCAGAACGAGGCGAATGTCGCCGACGTGGCCGAGGCCCACGGCATTGACTTCATCGGTTACAATACGCCGCTGGAAGGGTATTCGGAGCACAATCTGACTTCCGTGGTAGCCCGCTGGGAAGCCTACTATACCAGCATCCTGTACCGGTACCTGCGGGGCGAGCTCAACCACACGAGAAACTACTGGATTGGCATTGATCAGGGCGCTGTCGGGCTTTCCGGGTATTCGAAAGAGATTTCAGCGGATATGGTGGTCCGGCTGGATTCGATGCTGCAGGAGCTCATCAACAACCGGCTGATTTTCTCCGGCGTCCTCCGCGACAACACGGGCCAGCTCCGCTGCGGCGAGGGAGAGGCCATCAGCGACGACGCGTTATTGGAACGGATGAACTGGCTCGTGGAGGGGGTTGAAGTCCTTGGACGATAAGAGTGAATCGAAGAGCTTCACCCGGTTTGACCCCTATCTTTCCGTCCTGCTGAAGTTCCTGGCGCTGGTGGCGGTCCTCGGTCTCTGCGCCATCCTGCTGCAGCACAAGGTCACGGGCCTGTTGAACGCCACGCTGGAGCGCACGATGATCCGGCAGGCGACGGAGATTTCCCTGCTGGTGGAAGAACGCTGCCGGCGGGAATTCACCGAGCTTTCCTTTGCCGCCAATTATCTGTCGCAGCATCCCGAGGCGATGGACAGCATCCTCTATCAGATGTCCACGGAACAGGAGGGCGTTTCCGCCGGTTTCCTGCGGCCCGGCGATGAGTCGGTGCGGGTCAGCAACATCTCGAAATGGAATTTCACCCGTCTGCCCCAGAGTTTCCGGGGCAATGTCATTGCCGACTACTGCCCGAACCGGGGCCTGCTCTTCGCCGTGCCGGTCATGCACGGCGACAATGTCCGGGCCGTCCTCTACCGTCTCTATGACGAGTCCGTCCTGACCGGATTTTTCGGTCTGGCCGAGTTCGATACCGCCATCCGGGCCATCGTCACCCAGCGGGACGGGCAGGTCATCGTGCGCCCGCCGGACTTCGCGGAAAAGGACCGGACGCTCTTTGAAGACGAACAAATCCGGTCCCGGCTCGGCGAGTTGCGGGAGAATCTGCTCTCCAGCCGGGCCGCCGCCGCCCATACCGAGTGCTCCCTGGGCGAGTATTTCCTCTTTGGCGCCAATCTCACCCAGGCCGACTTCATCATCACCGGCTACGTCCCCTGGGCGGTCATCGCCAACCGGGTCGCCAGCATCCAGCTCCTGATCCTGCGGGTCGGCAGCCTGGGCCTTTTCCTGCTGGCCGCCATCAGCGCCTATCTGTTCTTCGTGCGCGAGAAAGCCGCCGAGAGCGATGCCCTGCGCGAGGCGAAGATTACCGCTGACCGGGCGAACCAGGCGAAGAGCCTGTTCCTCGCCAACATGAGCCACGAGATCCGGACGCCGATCAACGCCATTCTGGGCATGAACGAGATGATCCTGCGGGAGGAAAAGAATCCGCAGATTCTCCGCTATGCCCATAACGTCGCCGGCGCCGGCAAGAGCCTGCTGTCTCTCATCAACGATATCCTCGATTTCTCCAAGATCGAGTCCGGCAAGATGGAAATCGTCGATGTCCGTTACCACATGAGCAGCCTGCTGAACGACGTCATCAACATCACCCGTCCCCGGGCCGAGAACAAGGGCCTCGAGTTCCGCATGGAAATCGACGAGACGATTCCCGAGCAGCTCTTCGGCGACGTGGTGCGGGTGCAGCAGATTCTCGTCAATCTGCTGACGAATGCCGCCAAATACACGAAGGAGGGTTTCATCGAGTTCATCGTCCGCTGTGAACGGGCGGAGAAGGGCGTTGCTACCTTCTGCTTCATCATCCGCGACTCCGGCATCGGCATCAAGGACGAGGACAAGGCCCGGATGTTCCGCGACTTCGAGCGCTTTGACATCCGGCAGAACCGCAGCATCGAGGGCACGGGCCTGGGGCTGGCCATCACCCACAGCCTGATCGAGGCCATGCACGGCGAGATCCGGCTCGAAAGCGTCTATGGTCAGGGCAGTACCTTCACCGTCCTTTTGCCCCAGGCGGTACTCGATATGGCGCCAATCGGCGACTTCGCGGCCCGCATGGAGGCCGGCCTCCGGGAGAAAGCGAAATACCAGGCGAAGCACATCGCCCCCGAAGCCGAGATCCTCATCGTCGATGACAACGAGATGAATCTCTTGGTGGCTACCAGCCTGCTGAAGCAGACCCAGGTGAAAGCCGATACCTGCATGAGCGGCAAGGCCTGCCTGGAGAAGCTGGGTGAGCGGCGCTACGACATGGTTTTCCTCGACCACATGATGCCGGGCATGGACGGCATCGAGACGATGCACCACGCCCGCAAGCTCCCCAACGCCCAGGGGACGCCCTTCATCATCCTCACCGCCAACGCCGTTTCGGGGGCGCGGGAGATGTTCCTGAAGGAAGGCTTCAACGACTACCTGTCGAAGCCGGTGGAGGCGGAACTGCTGGAAGAGGCGCTTTGGCGCTATCTGCCGCCGGAGAAGGTCAAGGACGCGCCGCCGGATATGGCGGCGGAAGATACAACGGAATCGGCAGACGGCAAC
>JAFSWT010000122.1 GCA_017444395.1 Schwartzia sp. (in: firmicutes)
GCCGGGCTGGCCATCTATGACACCATGCAGTACATCCGGCCGGATGTCTCGACCATCTGCATCGGACAGGCGGCCAGCATGGGCTCGCTGCTTTTGGCGGCGGGCGCCAAGGGCAAGCGGTACGCGCTGCCGCTGGCCCGTATCATGATCCACCAGCCCCACGGTGGCGCCCAGGGCCAGTCAACGGACATCCAGATCCAGGCGAAGGAAATCCTGCGCCTCCGGGAGACGCTGAACGATATTTTCGTGAAGCACACCGGCCAGAGCCGGGATCGGATCAACGAGGACACCGAGCGGGACAACTTCATGAGTTCCGAGGAAGCGAAGGAATACGGGCTGATTGACGAAGTGATCACGGCCCGGCCGGTTTCCAAGAGTGATGACTGACGCGAGACAGCTGGAAAGGCGGTGACGGGTATGGGCATGAAGTTCGGGGAGGACAAGGGCCAGCTCAAATGCTCTTTCTGCGGTAAACCTCAGGACCAGGTCCGCAAGCTGGTAGCAGGCCCCGGCGTTTACATCTGCGAGGATTGTATCGCGCTCTGCAACCAGATTGTCGCGGAAGAATTCAGCAGCGAAGCGGAACTGGAGCTCCGGGACGTGCCGAAGCCCAGGGAGATCGCCGAGATTCTCGACCAGTACGTCATCGGCCAGGACGATGCCAAGAAAGCGCTGGCCGTAGCGGTTTACAACCACTACAAGCGAATCAACATTCCGTTCGCCGGCCGCGACGACGTGGAGCTCTCCAAGTCGAACATCCTGATAATCGGGCCCACGGGCAGCGGCAAGACGCTGTTGGCGCAGACGCTGGCCCGCATCCTGAACGTGCCCTTCGCCATGGCGGACGCCACTTCGCTGACCGAGGCCGGCTATGTAGGCGAGGACGTGGAGAACATCCTGCTGAAGCTCATCCAGGCGGCGGATTACGACGTGGAGCGGGCGGAAAAGGGCATCGTCTATATCGACGAAATCGACAAGATCGCCCGCAAGTCGGAAAATGTCTCGATTACCCGGGATGTTTCCGGTGAGGGCGTCCAGCAGGCGCTGCTGAAAATCCTGGAGGGGACGAAAGCTTCCGTGCCGCCCCAGGGCGGGCGCAAGCATCCTCATCAGGAGCTCATCCATATTGATACGACGAATATCCTGTTCATTTGCGGCGGCGCCTTTGACGGCATCGAGAAGATCATCGCCGACCGCATGGGCAAAAAGCATCTGGGCTTCGGGGCGGCAATTGAGTCCCGTACGGAGCTCAATATCGGCGAAACACTGCGGCACGTGCTGCCGGAGGACCTTTTGAAGGACGGGCTGATTCCCGAGTTCATCGGCCGCCTGCCGGTGGTGGTGACCCTGGAAGCGCTGGAGGAAGACGCGCTGGTGCGCATCCTGACCGAGCCGAAAAACGCTCTGGTCAAGCAGTACCAGAAGCTGCTGGCCCTGGACGGGGTCAAGCTGGTCTTCGACGACGATGCTTTGCATCTGATTGCCCGGAAGGTCCTGAAGCACAAGACCGGAGCCCGGGGGCTGCGCGCCATCATCGAGGAAATCATGCGCAACGTCATGTTCGAGGTGCCGTCCATTGACGGCGTTTCCCTCTGCCGCGTGACGAAAGAGGTTGTCAGCGAGCATACGGAACCGGAGCTTACGATGGACCACAGCCAGCAGATGAGCAAACGGGCGGCCTCGGCTTGAGGAAAGCCCCTCTGCCGGCGTCTCCCTCGGAAAACCGGGCGCGCGCCGCGCATACGGACGGCCGGAGCCGTCAACCGTGACTTATTCAGGCGCTGCCGCCGACGGCAGCGCCTTTTTCATACCCGCGGTGTTTTAACCGCCGAACCGGAAGGAGCGACCTTTCTATGAGAAAACTGACAAAGATGCCGTTGCTGCCGCTTCGCGGCATGGTGGTCTTTCCCTATATGATCATTCACCTCGACGCCGGCCGGGAGCGTTCGGTGGCGGCGCTGGAAAAGGCGATGACCGGCGACCGGCGCATCCTGCTCTGCGCCCAGCGGGACGCCGAAGCGGACGAACCGACCCGGGAAGGGCTTTGCGATGTAGGGACAGTGGCGGAAATCCGGCAACTGCTGAAACTGCCGGGGGGCGCTTTCCGGGTGCTGGTGGAGGGCCTGTGCCGGGGTGAGGTCCGGGGCTTCAAGGCGCTGGCCGCCTATGACGAGGTCAGCGTCCTGCTCCATCAGGATGTGACCGAAAACTCGATGGAAATGGAGGCGCTGACCCGCAGCGTCGTCCATCAGTTCGAGGACTGGGTGAAACTCAGCAAGAAAATCCCGCCGGAAGCCCTGGTCTCGGTGGCCATCATTGACGACGCCGGCCGTCTGGCCGACCTCATCGCCAGCCATCTGAACCTCTCCCAGGAAGCCCGCCAGGAACTCCTGGAGCTCCTCGACGTCCGGGCGCGGATGGAACGCCTCTACGCCATGCTCACCCGGGAAATGGAGGTCCTGGCGCTGGAGCGCAAGATCGGCGCCCGGGTCCACAAGCAGATTGAGAAGCTGCAAAAGGAATACTACCTGCGGGAAAAAGTCAAAGCCATCCAGACGGAGCTTGGCGACAAGGACGGCCGGCAGGCGGACATCGCCGAGTGCCGGAAACGGCTGGCCGAGGGCGATTACCCGGAGGCGGTGCAAAAAGTCATCGAGAAGGAACTCCGCCGCCTCGAAAGCATGGGCAGCTTCGCGGCGGAAAACGGCGTCATCCTCACCTACATCGACTGGCTGCTGGAACTGCCCTGGACGAAGCGCACCGGCGACGTCGTGGACATCCGCCGGGCCGGGCGCATCCTCGAACACGACCACTACGGGCTGAAAAAGGTCAAGGAGCGCATCCTCGACTATCTGGCGGTGCATAAGCTCATCAGCGAATCGCCGGCCGAAGACGAGGAAACGGAGAAAGCCCGGCAAAAGGCCCCCATTCTCTGTCTGGTGGGACCGCCGGGCGTCGGCAAGACTTCGCTGTCTTCCTCTGTGGCCCGGGCTCTGGGCCGTGAATTCGTGCGAGCCTCCCTCGGCGGCATCCGGGACGAAGCCGAGATTCGCGGTCACCGCCGCACCTATGTCGGCGCCATGCCCGGCCGCATCATCGCCGGCCTGCGCCGCGTCGGCACCCGCAATCCCGTCTTCCTGCTGGATGAAGTGGACAAGCTGACCCATGATTTCCAGGGCGACCCGGCATCGGCGCTGCTGGAGGTCCTGGACCCGGCCCAGAACCACGCCTTCAACGACCACTACATCGACCTGCCCTTTGACCTCTCGTCGGTCTTCTGGATCGTCACCGCCAACGACCTCGGCGGCATTCCCCGGGCGCTCAAAGACCGGCTGGAAATCATCACCCTTTCGAGCTACACCGAGCAGGAAAAGCTGGAAATCGCCAAACGCTATCTGCTACCGCGCCAGCGCCGGGAAAACGGTCTCTCCCCCTCGGCGCTGACCCTCGGCCCCGGCGTCCTGCAACGCATCATCGCCGAATACACCCGCGAGGCCGGCGTCCGGGAAGTGGAACGGCTACTGGGCCAGCTCGGTCGCAAAGCGGCCCGGCGCATCGTCGAAGACGGTGTGAAGTCGGTGAGAGTCACCGTCAAAGAGCTGGAGACCTTCCTGGACCGGCCGAAGTACGCCCGCACCAGGGCGGAAAAGAAAGCCCAGGTCGGCGTCGTCACCGGCCTCGCCTGGACGGAAGCCGGCGGCGCCATCCTGCCCACCGAGGTCAACATCCTCCGCGGCAAGGGCAGCCTGATCCTGACCGGCAAGCTGGGCGACGTCATGCAGGAATCGGCCAAGGCGGGCCTTTCCTACATTCGCAGTCGCGCCGACCGGCTCCACCTGCCGGCGAATTTCTATGAAAAGCAGGACATCCATATCCATCTGCCGGAGGGCGCGGTCCCCAAGGACGGTCCCTCGGCCGGCATCACCATGGCCACCGCCATGATCTCCGCCCTGACGTACCGCAAGGTCCGCAGCGACGTGGCCATGACCGGCGAAATCACGCTGCGGGGCCGGGTATTGGCCATCGGCGGCCTCAAGGAAAAAGTGCTGGCCGCCCACCGGGAGGGCCTGCGCACCA
>JAFSWT010000123.1 GCA_017444395.1 Schwartzia sp. (in: firmicutes)
AGCTTTCTCCATCAGTTCGGCGTGGAGGTCTTCGGCCTTGCCTTTGAGGTCGGCCGGAATCTCGCACTCCTCGAGGTTGCCGTTCTCGTCCTTGAACTTGTACATCTTCATCTTGAACACGTCCACGATGCTGTCGAAGTTCACGCCGGCATTGACCGGGAACTGGATCACCACCGGTTTGCCGCCGAAAGCCTGGTGCAGGCTGTCGAGCGTGTTGTCCCAGTTGGACTTCTCGGTATCGAGCTGGTTGACGGCGAGGATCACCGGTTTCTTGTACTGCTCGGCATAGCGGCCGTGGATTTCGGTGCCGACCTCGTCGCCCTGTCCGGCGTTGACCAGCATCACGGCCGACTCGCAGACGTTGAGGCCCAGGATGGCACCTTCGACGAAATCGTCGGCGCCCGGCGCATCGATCACGTTGATCTTGTGATCTTTGTACTCTGCATAGAGCGGCGTGGAATAAATGGAACGCTGGAAGATCTGTTCGACTTCCGTGTTGTCGGAAACGGTGTTCTTGCCTTCAACGGTACCGCGGCGGTCAATCACCTTGCCTTCGAAAAGCATCGCTTCAGCCAGGGTGGTTTTGCCCGACCGCGTGCCGCCAAGCAGGACGACGTTGCGGATTTGTTCAGTGGTGTAGTTCTTCATTGTGATATAAACGTTTATATTATTGTTTCTTCGTACGAATAGCCTGCAAATTTATACATTCTTTTTCATTAAAACAACAGGTCGTTACCCTCACCGAGCAGATTGTAGGATCTGCGGTGGTAGGGAGTGGTGCCGTAACGGCGGATGGCGGCACGGTGTTCCTCGGTCGGGTAGGCCATGTTGCGGTCCCAGCCATATTGGGGATACTCCTGCGCAATCTTGCGCATATACTCGTCGCGGTGGGTCTTGGCCAGGACGCTGGCGGCGGCGATGGCCTGCACCATGGCGTCGCCCTTGACCACCGTATGGGCGGGGACGTCGCGCCAGGCAGAGAAGCGGTTGCCGTCCACCAGGACGAGGCCCGGTTTCACCGGCAAGGCATCGAGCGAACGCTTCATGCCTTCAATGGAGGCGTTGAGGATGTTGATCCGGTCGATCTCTCCGGCGTCCACGGCCTTGACGGCCCAGGCGAGGGCTTCGCGCTCGATGATGGGCCGCAGTTCGTCACGCTGGGCTTCAGTCAGCTGCTTGGAGTCGTTCAGCAGCGGATGGCGGAAGTCTTCGGGCAGGATGACGGCAGCGGCGAAGACGGGGCCGGCCAGGCAGCCGCGGCCCGCCTCGTCGCAGCCGGCGACGAGGGTCCGCCGGCCGGCGAGCAGGGCCCGCGTGTCGGTCATGCAGCGACTGAAATCTTTTTCGACTTGGGTCAGGGAATAGACATCGGCGATCCCGGCTTTCCGCCAGACGGAGACCGGCAGTAAGCTCTGGCCACAGACCACGACGGGCTTTTTCCCGTACTTCCGGCAGAGGGTCAGGACGCCGGCGACCAGTGTTCCGTCGAGGCTCTGACCGTCGAAGCGGCCTTCTCCGGTGATGACAAAGTCGGCTTGGGCAATCTTTTCTTCCAGGCCGGTCATCTCGCCGAAGAGTTTCCAGCCGGGCACAAGCTCGGCGCCGAGTTTGTGGAGGGCGGCGCCCACGCCGCCCGCCGCGCCGCCGCCCGGCAGGACGGTGTCCAGCCCGGCCTCGGCCGCAAAGCGTTCCATCCGGCGCTCCAGCCGTTCCAGCATCGCCGCATCCGCCCCCTTCTGCGGGCCATAAACCATTGTCGCGCCATCGGGGCCGAGCAAAGGATTATCCACGTCGCAGGCGACGGTTATTATAGTACTTTTGCTATGCGGGTTGTCTGATGCGGACTTTTCACGCTCATTTTTATTGACTTCTTGAAGCGCTTTCAGCAAGCCCTCTCCCCCATCATTGGTAGCCGAACCTCCAATTCCAATCACAATTCTCTCACACCCATGCATCATTGCTTCAGCTATCATCACGCC
>JAFSWT010000124.1 GCA_017444395.1 Schwartzia sp. (in: firmicutes)
GTGGTCTCCTTCCGGCTCGCAAGCTCGCCACCTCCCTCTCTGGGAGGCAAGCAGAGCCAGCTTTTTCGGTAGAGATGAAGCCTAACGGTTTACGTAACTCGAAGGTGCGTGGTCTCCTTCCGGCTCGCAAGCTCGCCACCTCCCTCTCTGGGAGGCTAGCAGAGCCAACTTTGACGGTTTACGCGAAACCTAAAGGATTTCGCAAAGTCGAAAAGGGAGGCGAAAAATCTCCTTACGGCTTCCCACTTCCTAAAACCCTTCCAATTTTGGCGAAGCCCCTTTTTGGCTATTGACCGCAAACGATGATGTGGCGTGGTTTTGTGGCCATCTTCGGCGACGCCTGTCAAAAAATCGGATTCAAAAATTTTGAATCCGATTTTTTTGGCGGGCGTTTTTCCGATGGCCTCCGTCCTATGAAACACAAGGCGGGAATCGATGCCGGTGTTTTCGGTGTTCAACCAGAATCGCGTCGTTTTTGCGCGCGGTGTCAATTTTTGTTGTGCCGGGGGGGAAGATGTTGTCCGTATAATGGATGGTTTACAGAATGACGGCTTGTCCATGGTGAAGTCCGGAAGGCGCGGCCGCTTTTTTTGTTGACAAGCGGGGGCCTGGCATGGTTTAATAGAAGTGCGAGCAAGAAAGGCGATCGCCGGCGGACGCAGGAGCCGCCGGAGGAAAGTCCGGGCTCCACAGGGCAGCGTGCTGGGTAACGCCCAGCGGGGGCGACCTCCGGGAAAGTGTCATAGAAACGGAAACCGCCGGCTCCGGCCGGTAAGGGTGGAAAGGCGCGGTAAGAGCGCACCAGCGGTCAGGTGACTGGCCGGCTTGACAAACCCCACGCGGAGCAAGACCGAATAGGGAAGGGATGAAGCGGCCCGCTGAATCTTCCGGGTTGCGTCGCTGGAGGTGGCGGGTAACCGTCATCCAAGATAAATGATCGCCGCCGCTTCGGCGGAACAGAACCCGGCTTATTGACGGCTCGCATTTGCAGGCAGCAGGAGGCGGAAAACCGCGTCCTTTTCCGGCCGCTTCCGGCGGCGGGGATTTTTTTCCCGGATTCCTTGACAAAAGCCGGATTGCCCTTTATAATGCTTTTGTATCTCTTTTGAGGAGAGGTTCCGGGTTCACTAGCTCAGTTGGTAGAGCAACTGACTTTTAATCAGTAGGTCCCGGGTTCAAGTCCCGGGTGAGCCACCAGTGGCGCCATCGTCAAGTGGTTAAGACACCGCCCTTTCACGGCGGGTTCGTGGGTTCAAATCCCGCTGGCGTCACCAGAAATGAGAAGCCTTTGGCTTTTTCCATACAATCGCATACGGCCCGGTAGTTCAGTCGGTTTAGAATGCCGCCCTGTCACGGCGGAGTTCATGGGTTCAAGTCCCATCCGGGTCGCCATCCTGCCTCGGTAGCTCAGTTGGTAGAGCAAAGGACTGATAATCCTTGTGTCAGCGGTTCGATTCCACTCTGAGGCACCAGAATTGCGGCGAGTCCTTCGGGACTCGCTTTTTTCATGTCCGGAAGACGCGAGGACGAAAAAGAACGGCTCCCGGGGCAACGGATTGTCCGGGAGCCGTTCCTGTATGACGGGGGACGGGGAATGGTCATGGCGTCCGGCAGGCGTGCTTTTGCCAGGACGACGCCAGAGCCGTCGCCGCTTCGCCGGGATTCTCCGCCCCCGCTACGGCGGAGACGACGAAGAAACCGGCGACGCCGGTGGCGGCCAGCGGCGGGATGTCGGGCAGTTTGACGCCGCCGCCGACGACGACGGGGATGGGGCTGGCTTTGGCGAGGTCAGCGAGCTCGGCGAAGCTCCGGGTGATGACGCGGCCGGTGTCGTCGAGGCCGCAGTCGGGCTTCGTCGCCGTCTCATGGAGGGGTCCGGCGCCGAAATAGTCGATGTCACGGACGTCCGCCTCCCGCACATAGGCGAGGAGTTCCCGGGTGCGGGCGGAGAGGCCGACGACGGCGTCCTCACCCAGATAGTGGCGACAAACGGCCGGGGGGATGTCGCTCTGGCCGACGTGGACGCCGTCCACCTTGATGCCGGCGTCGCGGGCCGCCAGGGCCACGTCGAGGCGGTCGTCCACCAGCAGGGCGACGGCGTCCGCTTTTCCGGCGGCGGCAATCGCGTCCGCCGACTGCCGCAGGAGGTCAATCATTTCCCGGGCGGAGGCCTCTTTCGAGCGAATCTGCACGCAGGTGAAGCCGGCATGGACGGCGGCGGCGACGATATCCGGGACCGGCCGTCCCAGCGTGTTTTCCGGGCCCACGACCAGATAGGCTGAGATGTCCAGCGCTTTTCGCATCGTTGTCATGGCTGCCCTCCCAGAATGTCGTCGATTTTCTTCGTCTTGGCCTGCATCATGTGGGTGAAGCCGGGGCGGATGTCGGCTTTCAGCACGACTTCGGTGCGGATGCCTTTCTCCGCCAGTACCATAGTCGCCGCTTTGACGACGGCCATGACTTCATCCCATTCGCCCTCGATTTCCGTGAACATGGAATTCGTGCGGTTCGGGAGGCCCGAGGCCCGGATGACCCGGATGACTTCCGCCACCTCGGCGGAAAGTTCATCCCCCACGCCGCAGGGGGCGATGGCGACGGCAATCAGTGTGTTCATTCACTCGTCCTCCAGTTGGAAAGAATAGGCGGCGATTTCCGCCGCGTTTGCCCGGTACAGTTCGTCGATAAAACGGGTTTGAAAGCTCGCCGGTCCGGCGGCGCCTTTTTCGGCCCGGGCGCCGGCCAGGTCATAGACGATGGTCCCGGCCAATGCGGCGATGAAGGGGGTGCTTCGGGTCAGATAGATCGCGGTTACGCCACCCAGGGAGCAGCCGCCGCCGGTGATCAGGGGCAGGAATTTCGATCCGCCCCGGATGCGGGCGGTCTGCTGACCGTCCGTTACCAGATCGATGGGGCCGGATACCGCCACGGCGCCGCCGGTCCACTGGGCCAGGGCCACGGCGGCTTCCTGAGCGTCATCGACACTGTCGGTGGCATCGACGCCTCGTACGCCGGCGGTCTGCGGCTCCTCCAGAAGCTCCCAGAGATTCGCCAGGGCGATGATTTCCGAGGCGTTGCCGCGGATGACAGCGGGCTTATAATCCTTGAAAGACTGCAATAGCTTTAGCCGCAGCGCACCCAGGCCAATGCCGACGGGGTCAAGGACCCAGGGCTTGCCGGCGTCGCGCAGGGCCTTGACAGTCCGGGGCAGCGTTTCCTCGTAAACGGGCAGCAGTGTTCCCATGTTGATGTACATGGCGTCGCCGGCCGCCGCCATGCCCTCGCCCTCGTCCGGCAGATACACCATTGCCGCCGAGCCGCCGACGGCAAGCTGGGCGTTGGCCACCAGTTCGATGGTCACGGTGTTGGTGATGGACGCGGCCATCGGATTATCCGCTTTCACGGCGGTGACGGCGTCCCGCAGTGATGCCTGGATTTCTGTCTTTGTCATGATGGACCTCCTCTTATCAAGCATCCTATTGCGGCGGGGTTCAATGAAAAAGGCCATGCTCCCGGGAGAGCATGGCCTTTTCGCGTATTGCTCCCTCCGGCAGTATGAGCTGCATCAGGTTCAAAGGGTCAGGCGGTTGCCTTCTCAACTCCGGCGGAGTACCCCTGCAATTCTTCATCAACATACCACGCCGCCGGCGGTTTGTCAAGACGGCGGCGGATCTTCGGCCAGGAGCCGGTGCAGGACACGGGCGCGTTCGGCCAGGAGCCAGATGCCGATTTCTTCGCCGCTGAGGTTCGGGGGCGCGTCCTGGCCCCGGACCGCCAGCATGGCGGCGATGAGTTCTTCACCGCGTTCCAGGAACGTCGGCAGGCCGCCGCGGTCACCCCGGTCCGAGCGAATCACGTCACGGAAATCTCCGATTGAAAGCGGCGACTTGTGGATGGACAGCAGGAGTTCGACGATTTTCCGCGGCTTCTTCAGCGTCGCCTGCCGCATGTGCTGGGTGATGACGAGCCGGGCCGCCTGCCGCCATTTCCCCGGCAGCGGGCGCGTCTCGTTCCATCGCTCCAGGACTTTGGCGCCGCGCTGATCGTGGCCGTAGTGATGGGGGAGGTCTTCCGGCGGCGTTTCCCCCTTGCCGATATCGTGGACGAGCGCGCAGAAGCGGACCATGAGGCTGGGATTCAGCGAGGCGGCGAAATCCAGCGCAATCAGTGTATGCTCGTAGGCGTCCCCCTCCGGGTGAAAGGCCGGCGGCTGTGTCTTCCCTATAAGCCGGGCGATTTCCGGGAAAGTGATGTCGAGGAGGCCGGCTCGCGCCAGCCAACGGAAAAAGAGGCTGGGCCGGCGCGCCCCCAGGGCTTTTTCCAGTTCACCGAAGACGCGTTCCCAGGGCTCTTCCGAAAGCTCCTGTCGCGCCTGTCGCATCATGGCCACGGTATCCGGCGCGATTTCGTATTCCAGTTGGGCCGCCTGCCGGGCCGCCCGCAGGGCGCGCACCGGGTCGTCGAGGAAGTGGGGCGATACCGCCCGGATGACATGGTCCCGGATGGCCCCTTTTCCGTCATAGGGGTCGATGAGGGTTTCGTCCGGCAACTCCAGCGCTATGGCGTTGATGGTGGTGTCCCGCCGCCAGAGGTCGTCCTCGATGGAGATATCCGGCGACGTCGAGAAGGCGAAACCGTGATAGCCGCGGCCCTGCTTGCGTTCTGTGCGGGCCAGGGCGACCTCGGAGGATACGCCGCCGATGTCCAGCAGATACACCGGGAAGCTGCGGCCGACGCGCCGGGCTTCGGGAAAGAGCGCCGTGAAAGCCTCGGTGGCAAGGCCGGTGACGACGTAGTCCTTGTCGTGGGCCGCCTGTCCCCGGAGCCGGTCCCGCACGAAGCCGCCGACGATGAATCCGCGACCGCCGGCGCTCCGTATCCGTTCGATGAAGGTTTCCTCTGTCATAGCGCGTCTCCTTTCCCGCCATCTCACGGCGGTGATGTTCTTTCTCTATGATACATGGGAAATGATTATTTTTCCAGTGCAGCAGCAGGACGATTTATATTTCATCCGGGATTCGTTTTTTCTGTCGCTTTCATTAAATTCTCATATGGGTTTACGATAATAAAAACGCAATCTTGTTTTTTTCGGGAAATAGGTTGCCGGACGAAGATATTCCGTTTTGGAATATCCTCCGGGTGGGCGACAGGATTTTCCCGTTTGGCAAAGAAATCTATGAAAACAGAAGGAATGCCGCTGTCCGTTGGAAAAAGAACAGGGCGGCTTTGAATTCACAAGGGGTTCTGCTTATGAATGAGGTCGAGTTCAATATCACATCGCTGGAGCTTCCCAGTCATATCCGGGGGTTCATGATGACGATCGCGCCGCTGGATGTGCTGGATATCCTGCTGGTGGCCATCATCATTTACAAGACATACGAGATGCTGGAGGATACCCGGGCCATCACGCTGGTGAAGGGCTTCATCGTCCTCCTGGGGACGACGCTGATCTGCAACCTGCTGGAACTGCACGCCATATACTGGTTGCTGCAGAAGTCGTTGACCGTCCTGCTGGTAGCGCTGCCCATCGTCTTCCAGCCGGAGCTCCGGCGGACGCTGGAGCATCTGGGGCAGGGGCGGATTTTCGGCCGGTCGGTCCTCCTGAATGAGGAAGAGGCCCGTTCCCTCATCAACGAGATGGTGGAAGCGATTTTCGATTTAGCGGAGAAACATACCGGCGCCCTGATCGTCGTGGAGCGGGACATGGGACTTAACGATATCTGCGCCACCGGCGTCCGGATTGACGGCTTGGTGACGGCGGCGTTCCTGGAAAATATCTTTGTCGTGAAAACGCCGCTTCACGATGGAGCGGCTGTGATCAGGGGCAAGCGGGTGATCGCCGCCGGTTGTATCCTGCCGCTGACGAACCGGTATCTGCCTACCGAGTTTGGCACCCGCCATCGGGCGGGCATCGGCCTTTCTGAGCAGTGCGATGCCCTGATCATCATTGTCAGCGAGGAGACGGGGATTGTTTCCGTTGCCGAGGAAGGGCATATCCGTCGTCCTCTGAACCGGGAGGACATCAGGAAATACCTGAGTCCGATTTTCGCGCCGGAGTCGGTCAATGTCCGGGATATGATCGCGAACTGGAGGAAGAAGTAAATGGGAGCGTGGCTGATAAACCTCGTACGGCGCAAGCCGGTAGCGAAGATCTTGTCCCTGCTGGCAGCGACCGGGCTCTGGTTCTTCGTGATGAACGAGCAGAATCCCATGATGGATACTACCTTCAATATTCCGGTGACGATGGTGGACGTGCCGGAGAAAGCCAAGATCACGCCGGAGTTTGAAACCGTCCAGGTGAAGCTCCGGGGGCCGCGCTCGGTGTTCGCCACTACCGGGCGGGACGAAATCAAGGCGGAGATGGATCTCGCTTCGCTGGGCGAGGGGAAGCATCATTTGCGACTGCAGACGGTAGTACCGCAGGGCATGGAGGTCATCTCTGTCCTGCCGGATTCCATGGATGTTACCATTGATCCTTACCGGCAGAAGAAGATGCCGGTCAATCTGATTCGGACCGGTTCTCCGGCCCCGGGCATGGCGGTGGCGGGCATGACGCCGGAAACCGCCACGGTGACAGTCTTCGGAACGCATTCGGCGTTGGATACGGTGGAGCAGGTGGTAGCCTATGTCAATCTGAATACGGATCACAACCGGGATTTCAATCTGGAGACGCCGGTGCAGGCGATGGACAATCAGGGACAGATTGTCGAGGCGGTTCGCGTGGTGCCTAAGACGTTGGCGGTTCATGTGCAGCTTGCCCGCGGCCTGGCGCGGAAGGTGGTCGCCATTCAGCCGGTGTTCGAGGGCGTTGTGGCCGACGGCTGTACCATCGTCAGCGCCAAGGCGGAGCCGGCCCGTATTGAGATTGCCGGCGAGGCGTCAGTCATTGAGAAGCTTGATTTCCTGAATACCGCCCCGGTAGTGGTGGCGGGACTGAATTCCTCCGTCCGGCGCGTCGTCAGCCTGTCGTTGCCGGAGGGTGTCACCGTCTCGAACAAGCTGGTTGAGGTGTCAATCGGCATCGAGAAGCGATGAAGCACGCCTGCCTTTGGTCACGGCAGCAAGGCCGGCGTTTCACCGGACTGGGCAGGGAAGCGGTCATGGGCCCGGATCCGTTGTTTAACCGGGGAGGGAGCCGTATTTGATTCGTTTAAGCAATCTTTTTGTGCCGCTGGACGAGGAAGCGCCGCTGGCGGAGATCGCGGCCCGCCGGCTCCGGCTGCCGGCCGCGGCGGTGCGGTCGGTCAGGGTCGTGCGGCAGGCCATTGACGCACGCCGTCACCGGGGCGCGCCGTTGGGATTTGTCTATGTGCTGGATGTCAAGACGGCGGATGAGTCGGGTACGCTGTTTCGCTGGCGGCGGGACCATCATGTCGCCGCTGCGCCGCCGCCGCTCCCCTCTGTTTGGGAAACGGCGGCCGCTTTCCGGGGCGGCGGGCCGCGACCGGTAATCGCGGGGTTCGGCCCGGCGGGTATGTTCGCGGCGCTGCTCCTGGCCCGGGCGGGCCTTTCGCCGCTGGTTCTCGAACGGGGCCAACGTCTGGAGGAACGACAGGCGGCGGTCGATGCTTTCTGGCGCGGCGGTCCGCTGGACGAGAGGGCCAATGTGCAGTTTGGCGAAGGGGGCGCCGGGACATTTTCCGACGGCAAACTGACGACGCGCATCAGCGACCCGCGCATGGCGGATGTATTGGAGACATTCATCGCCGCCGGGGCCCCGGAGGAGATCCGCTGGCTCCATAAGCCCCATATCGGGACCGATCTCCTGCGGGACGTCGTCCGCCATATCCGGCAGGAAGTGATCCGGGCCGGGGGTGAGATACGTTTCATGGCCCAGGTAACGGATATCCTCCGGGCGCCGGGCGGCGCGGTCGAGGCGCTCATCGTCAACGGCGGCGAGCGCGTCCCCGCTTCTGCCGTGTTCCTGGGAATCGGCCACTCGGCGCGGGATACCTACGAGATGCTGTACCGGCAGGGGGTGGCGATGGAGCCCAAGGCCTTCGCCGCCGGTGTCCGGATTGAGCATCCCCAGACGATGATTGACCGCGCCCAGTACGGGGCGGACGCGGGCCATCCGTTGCTGCCGCCGGCGGACTACGCGCTGACGTATAAAGACGACGCGGGGGGCCGGGGGGCGTACTCCTTCTGCATGTGTCCCGGCGGCCAGGTGGTGGCCGCGGCTTCGGAAGAGGGGCGGCTCGTGACCAACGGCATGAGCCGTCATGCCCGGAACTCCGGGACGGCGAACGCGGCGCTGCTCGTACCGGTGACACCGGCGGATTATGGCGAATCGGTGCTGGGCGGCATCGCATTCCAGCGCCGGTATGAAGCCTTGGCTTTCGCTGCCGGTGGCGGCGACTGGCGGGCTCCGGTGGAGACCGTGGGCGATTTCCTGGCGGGCCGGCCGGGCAGCCGGGATTTCCTGGTGCCGCCGTCCTATCAGCCGGGGATACGTCCGGCGGACCTCGCCGCCTGCCTGCCGGATTTCCTGGCGCAGACACTGGTCCGGGCGCTGCCGGCTTTCGGCCGGAGAATCCGGGGCTTCGACGATCCCGGCGCCCCCCTCACCGGCGTCGAGATGCGCTCCTCGGCCCCCTGCCGTATCCTGCGGAACCGGGAGAGCCATGAATCGCTCTCGGTGCCGGGCCTCTACCCGATGGGTGAGGGGGCGGGTTACGCCGGCGGCATCATGAGCGCCGCTGTGGACGGACTCAATACGGGGCTTGCTTTTTTGCGAAAAATTGGGCATACTATACAGGAATAACAAATAAGAATCCCCGGGGCCTTCACGGCCTGCGGCAACGGGAGGGTATAGCATGGCGAGACTTTTTGGTACCGACGGTGTGCGCGGCGAGGCGAATCTGGACCTGAAGCCGGAACTGGCGTTTCGGCTGGGGCGGGCGGCGACACTGTATTTCTGTGCGGGGAACTTCGATGGCGATCCCCCCTGCATCCTGATCGGGCGCGATTCCCGCGTATCGGGGCCGATGCTTGAGGCGGCACTGGCGGCGGGCATCTGCTCGGCCGGCGGGCAGGCTGTCATCGCCGGCATCGTCCCTACGCCGGGCGTCGCCTATCTCACGAAGAAGATGGGGTTCCAGGCGGGCATTGTCGTCTCGGCCTCCCATAATCCTTTCTATGATAACGGCATCAAGTTTTTCGGCGGTGACGGCTACAAGCTGCCGGATGAGGTTGAGGACGAGATCGAGATGCTGACCTGGGGGAGCGGCCCCGACGATGATTTCTACCGGCCCAGCCAGGCACGGATTGGCGGCATCTTCTACCGGCCGGAACTCTTGGACGATTACATCGGCTTTGTGCTTTCCACCGCTGATTTCCGGCTGGACGGCATGAAGATCGTTCTCGACTGCGCCAACGGCGCGGCCTATCGGGCCATGCCGGAGATACTGCGCCGGCTCGGCGCTGACCTTACCGTCCTGAATGACCAGCCCAGCGGTATCAACATCAATGACAACTGCGGTTCGACGCATCTTGGCGCCCTGCAGAAAGCGGTGGTGCGCCAGGGGGCGGACATCGGCATCGCCCATGACGGCGACGCCGACCGTTGCCTCTGCGTTGACGAAAAAGGCGAGGTCATGGACGGCGACCATCTGCTGGTGATTTGCGGACAGGCGATGATGGCGGAGGGGCGTCTGGCCCGGAATACCATCGTCACCACCGTCATGGCGAATATCGGTTTCCATCAGGCGCTGAAAAAGGCCGGGGGCCGGGCGGAAGTCACCAGTGTCGGTGACCGCTATGTCCTGGAGAATATGCGGGAAAACCACTATTCACTGGGCGGCGAGCAGTCGGGTCATATCATCTTCGGCGATATCTCCACCACCGGCGACGGTCTGATCACGGCGCTGCAGGTGCTGGGCGCGCTGAAGAAGAGCGGCAAGCGCGCATCGGAGATCAACGCGTTGATGGTGAGCTATCCGCAGCTTCTCGTCAATGTGGAGGTAGGCGACAAGGAAGGCTGGGAGAAAAAGGAGGCCATTCAGGCCGCCATTCAGGCGGCGGAGCAGGAGCTGGGGGAGGATGGCCGCATCCTGGTCCGTCCTTCGGGCACTGAGCCATTGATTCGCGTCATGGGCGAAGGCCCCGACCAGGCGCAGCTCGACCGGCTTTGCCACGATATCGCCGCGGTAGTGAAAAAAGAACTCGCCTGATGCGTCCCATTCGCGGGGAACGTTGTCAACACCGACTACGACCAAAAGGAAACGGCTCGCCCTTGCGGCGGGCCGTTTTCTTCATCGATTCCCTGGTTGTCGTTCCCGCCGTTTGGTCGTTATTCCCTCCCCTGGCGGGAAATGCCGGAAGCATTGCGCCGCTGACTTTCCGGATCGTCCCGGTGGCTTATCACATTGTCGTTTTTGGCACTCCGGCAGAATCATTGCGCGGGTGATATAGTCTGAAAAATACAACCAATAGCCCGTTGGAATATTTTTATTTGGAATATATTGAAATGCTTTATTGGCATTTATTGAAATACATTAGAAACTAAAGGAAAAATCGAGTTATAGTATTAAATCCCGCGATAATTCCATAATCGGTATAATATGAAAAAAGGCTGAAACCTTCGGCATGCGGAGGACATCGGGACACGGACGGGGAGAAAGCGGCGGGTTTGACAGGCATAGGCGGCATGAGGTAGTCTATCTGCAAGTGCGGGAGGAGTATGCCTTGGCTGCTCCGCCGTGCTTACTGGTACGATTGGCTGCCGGGCGGGCGCGGCTGCGTCCGGGGTGTCTGGTGCGAAGGAACTTTCGGGAAACAAACGGAAGTCCTTTCTCATGCAGACCTTCAGGCGGCCGGCCAGCCGGCGATCGGGGAAGGCGGCCTCCGGTGGAAAGGAGCGCCAATGCGAGCCGGACCCGGTGGATCCGCAGGGCTTTTCCAGAGAGGGAAGCGGCGGGTCGTGCCTCATTGCGGGGGAAAGAGAGGTGAAGGATTGGAGCGTGTGGATGACGCTCCACGGAAGTTCCGTTTTGTTTTCACATTTGGCCGGTATCTGTTTCAGAAACTGGCGAGAACTAATGAGGTGATTGAAAACATGTCGCATGGTCCGGTAACAACTAACCCGTTGATCATCATGTGCATCAACATGTCGATCGTCTTCGCGGTGCTGATCGGCCTCTCCATCATGATCAAGATCATTCACATGATTGATCCGACGAAGGAGAAGAAGGAAGAGCCCGCGGCGGCGCCCGCTCCGAAGGCGGCACCGGCGGCGGCTCCGGCAGCCCCGGCGGCCCCGGCAGTTGACCCAAATCTGAACATCGCGGTCATCGCGGCGGCGGTCGCGGCCTATGGCGGCGACGCGAAGATCGTTGCGATCCGTCCGATCGAGAGCGTAGGCTGGAAGAACGTCGGGCGTGCTAACGGCGTCCAGAACACGGTCTTTTAAGGA
>JAFSWT010000125.1 GCA_017444395.1 Schwartzia sp. (in: firmicutes)
TGACTTTCACATACATATCCTCGTTCGTGGCGAAGGTGTCGTAGATGACGTGGATGCCGGTTTCTTTCTCAAAGTTCTTCAGGATGTCCGGGTCGATATAGTCGCCCCAGTTATAGACCTTGAGCTCCCTTTTCGCGGCCTTTTGCCCGCCGCCGCCCCCGCAGCCCGCCAGCAGCGCCGCCAGGACACCGCCGAGAAGCAACAGGAAAAACACTTTTTTCATACCTTTCATTTCATTCAGTACCTCCTTATGATATTTATATCTCTTTCACCGCGAAGGGCGGCGATGTAAACAACGCATTCAGGCTTCACGCTTCGCGCTTCACCCTTCGCTCCGTGCGGAGGTTCACCGCGATGAGGAGCGCCAGGACGGTCAGGAAGAGCAGCGTCGAGAGCGCGTTGATCGTCGGATGGATGCCGCGGCGCGCCATGGAGTAAATCAGGATGGAGAGGTTGTTGACGCCGGAGCCGGTGGTGAAGAAGCTGATGACGAAATCGTCCACGGAAAGCGTAAAGGCGAAGAGAGCGCCGGTAATGATGCCGGGCAGGATCTCCGGCAGCACGATGCGCCGGAAGGCGTAGGCCGGGCTGGCGCCGAGATCGAGGGCCGCCTCGTAGAGATTCCGGTCGAATTGCCGGAGCTTCGGCAGGACGGTCAGGATGACATAGGGCACGTTGAAGATTACGTGGGACAGCAGCAGCGAGCCGAAGCCCAGCTTCATCCCGGCGAAGATGAAGAGCAGCATCAGCGAGATGCCGGTCACGATGTCGGGATTCAAGAGCGGCACATAGGTGAGGTTCATTGAGAGCTTGCGTTCCCAGGGCCGCATCTCGCGGTAGATGGCGTAGGCCGCCAGTGTCCCGATGACGGTGGCGATCAGCGAGGAAATCACCGCCACGGAAAGCGTATAGGAGAGGGCGTCGAGGATGGCCTCGCTTTCCATGAGCTCCCCGTACCAGCGCAGCGTAAAGCCTTCCCAGGTGGCGCGGGATTTCGAGGCGTTGAAGGAAAAGACGATCAGGATGAAGATCGGCAGGTAAAGGAAGCCGAGAATGAGCATCGCGTAGGAGCGACGAAGGAACCGCATCACAGGAAGAGCCCCCCTTCGCCGTCCTTGTCATAGCGGGAAAGGCCGGCCATGCCCAAAAGGATCAGAATCATCATCAGCACCGACAGGGCCGAGCCGAAATTCCAGTTGCCGATGGCGAGGAACTGCTGCTCGATGACGTTGCCCGCCAGCATGTACTGGCCGCCGCCCAGGAGGCGCGAAATGACGAAGGTCGTGACCGCGGGCATGAAGACCATCAGCGTGCCCGAGTAAACGCCGGGCAGCGACAACGGGAAAATCACCCGCCAAAAGGTCGTCCACCCGTCGGCGCCGAGGTCCGCCGCCGCTTCGATGAGGCTCTTGTCCATCTTCATCAGCACCGAGTAGATGGGCAGGATCATGAAGGGCAGGAAGTTATACACCATGCCCAGCAGCACCGCGTAGTCGGTGTAGAGGATGCGGAGCGGCGGCAGGCTGAGGAAGCTGAGCAGGGCGTTGATGGCCCCGTTCTTTTCCAGAAGCGTCATCCAGGCGTAAGTCCGCAGCAGGAAATTCATCCACATGGGCACGACGATGAGCATGACGAGCATCCGGCGGTAACGGACGCGGCTCTTCGCCAGGATCATCGCCATCGGGTAGCCGGCGAGGAGGCAGAGGAACGTACAGGCGCCCGCCAGCCAGACGGAGTGCCAGAGCACGCCGAGATAGACGGGCTGCGCCGCCTGCCGCAGATTGTCAAGGGTAAAGGCGGCGGTATCGCGGGCCGTGAACGCGAAATAGACGATGAGCGCCAGAGGGACCACCGTGAACAGGAGTGTCCAGAGATGATACGGGTACGCCAGGAAACGCCGTCCCATCAGACTTCCTCCCTCGTCATGACATGAATCTCGTTCGGGCCGATGTTCATGCCCACCTGTGTCCCGGCAGGCGTCATGGCCGTGCTCTGCACCAGCCAGAGGAAGCCGTCCTCCCCCGTGATCCGCATCTCGTAATGCACACCCATGAAGGTGACGGACTCCACCGTCCCACGGATCATGCCCTGCGCCGCGCCGGTGATGGCCACGTCCTCGGGCCGCACGACGACGTCCACGGGCACGTCCTCGCCGATGCCCTTGTCCACGCAGGGAAAATCATAGCCGGCAAACCGCACGAGGCCGTCGCGGAGCATCCGCCCCGGCAGGATATTGCTCTCGCCGATGAAATCGGCCACGAAGGGATTTCTCGGCTCGTTGTAGATATCCTCGGGCCGCCCGACCTGCTGGATGCGCCCCTCGTTCATCACGACGACCGTGTTGCTCATCGTGAGCGCTTCCTCCTGGTCGTGGGTGACATAGATGAAGGTCGAGCCGACCTGTTGCTGGATGCGCTTGAGCTCCACCTGCATATCGCGCCGGAGCTTCAGGTCGAGGGCCGAAAGGGGTTCGTCGAGGAGCAGCACCTCCGGCTCGTTGACGAGGGCGCGCACGATGGCGATCCGCTGCTGCTGGCCACCCGAAAGCGAATCCACCGAGCGCTTCTCGTAGCCCCCCAGGTTCACCAGCGCCAGCATCTTCCGGACGCGTTCCCCGATCTCGTCCGCCGGCAGTTTCTTCACCGTCAGGCCGAAGGCCACGTTCTCGAACACGTTCATGTGAGGGAACAGCGCGTGCTTCTGGAACACCGTATTGATGCGGCGCTGGTGGGGCGGCGTCCGGCTGATGTCCTGCCCGTCAAAGAGGATGCGCCCCTCCGACGGCTGCTCGAAGCCGGCGATGAGCCGCAGCGTCGTCGTCTTCCCGCAGCCCGACGGCCCCAGAAGCGTCAGGAATTCATTTTTCCGCACGGTGAGGTTGATATGGTCGAGCACCATGTGCCCGTCCTCGTACCACTTCGTCAACCCCTCCAGCCGGATAATCTCCTCTCCCTGCATCCGCGTGCCCCTTTCCGTTCGCTACCCAAATCAATTTCCCGTATAATTGTAATTCCACTCACTTCGCCGCTTTGCGAAGGCGCTTGTTCTCGTACATGATCTTGTCGGCGCGGCGGGCCACATCGCTGACCGTGCTGTCGTTCTTCGGCTCGTACACGGCGATGCCGAAGGAGACGCGCACCTGCTCCCATTCGTTCTCCGTCGCGGCGCAGCTCTCCGCCATGGCCGTTTTAAACGCCCGGATGAGGTCCTCCCGGTTGCGGAAATCCTCATTCTGCAGTATGATGGAGAACTCGTCCCCGCCGAGGCGGAATACGGGGCTGTGCTGGAACACATGGCACATGAGGCGGCTGGCGGTCCTGATATAGACATCGCCCTTTTCGTGTCCGTACTTGTCATTGACCGCCTTGAGGCCGTCGCAGTCAAAAATGCCCACGGCGAATTTCATTTGCCCGTCATCGGAGTCCAGGGTGGTCTGCAAATCATCAATGAAGCTGGCGTAAGCCCATTTGTTCCGGACGGAGGTCAGGGCGTCAACATAGGCCCGCCGGTTCAGATTGGAGATGTGTTCCTTTACATGGCCGGTCAGCCGTTTGAAGGTGTTCGTGAGGCGGCCGACCTCGTCGTCGCCGTCATAGCCCAGGGCGATATTATAGTGTCCCTTATCCACCAGTTCCGCGGCTTCGGTCAGTTCTTCGAGGGGCTTGGTGATGCGCTTGGTATAGTACATGGTAAAGGCGCTCGCCGCTACCAGCACGCCGAAGGCGACAATCAGGATGTTCCCAATCAGGCTCTGCCAGTCGCCCTCTGTCTCGGTAATCGGAACCGCGACATTCAGCCGCATGCCGTTGCTCAGGGGCAGCCATGCCGCCTGCTTTTTCACGCCTTCAAAGGTGTATTGGGTAAAGGTTTGCTTGCTGAGGATGCCGTCCGGCACCGAAGGCTGTGTATCTTCCGTCAGTTGGGTGACGTCGGTCCGGGGATGGTAGAAGAGTCTCCCCACCGCGTCGCTCAGGAACGCAAAGCCGTTGTTATAGAGTCGGAGGCTGTCCACTTGCTCGGCCATGGTGGAATAATCGATCTCGATTCCCACTACCCCAATAAAATGGCGCTCGTAATAAATCGGGACGTTGTAGGAAATGACGCGCATCCCCAGATTGTCGGTGACGTAGGGGGGCAACCAGATGGGCTTGCCTTTGTGCTTGGGGACGGTAAACCAGACCAGTTTGGAAGTGTCCGACGTATCGTAGAGCGTGATATCGGTCACCTCATGCTCGGTGAAGCCGTTCCCGTCCAGGTTGGTGTACCAGAAGCCCTTCACTGTCTTCGAGACCGCCGGGTCAATGCGGTAATAGTAGGTCAGCACGCCGTTTGTCTTGGACGCCATTTCATTGAAGTACTTGCTGGTGCGTTCCATGTGGCGCTTGAGCTGCTGCTCATCCAGCCCTTCCAGATCCGATTCCACAAAGGCGGCAACCTTCCTGACCGACTTCTGGACGCTGGTGAAGTAGTAATCGAGATTTCGCTTTCCCGTTTCGCAGAGCAGCAGGAGAAGTTGATCGGACTTGCGGCGTTCGGTTGTCTGGATGAATATCACGCTGGAGAGCGTAACGGCCGTTAGAGCGATGAGGATCACGCATACGGTCATCAGCGTTATTTTTGTTCGCAACGAACGCATTTTCGTACCACCTCGCACTGATAATTAACCATGAAATCCGGCCAATAATCTCTATAAGTATAGCAAAGCGCATCGCAGATTTCCAGCCATAGGACGCAAAAAATGCGTCGCTTTCCGAAAAAGCCTGACGCCTCCGACCGATGGTTATTCTTTTTTCCGATGGCAAAAAAAGCCGTTTTTCGGCGCTGGGTTTGTGTTCCTGCTGTTATGGAGGTGGAGTCGTTTTATACGGCGGCGGTTTTGCCGCCCCAATGCAGCCACAGGAGCAGGACGGCTTGCAGGATGATGAGCAGGGGCAGGCCATAGCGGAATTTCAGGTGTCTCGTTTTGTGGCGGAACAGCGCCATTGCAATCACCGCGCCAATGCTGCCACCGAGGACGGCCAGGAGCAGGAGAACTTTTTCCGGTATCCGTCGCCATCCCTGCCGGGCGCAGAGTTTGTCCCAGCCGTAGACGGCAATGGCGGCGAGGTTGAGGATCAAGAGGTATATTGCCGAAATGCGGTGTATATCGTTCATGGAAGAGCAACCTCCGTTTCTATGCGTTCTTCCCCGGGGCGCGCTCGCCGGCAATGGCCGCGGCCAGCGTCTGACCGATGGGCTCCCGGATGACCAGCTCGGCCCGGGCGTCCGCTTTCGTCTCTGTCCGGTTGATGAGCACCAGATGGCGGCCCCGGAAATAGTCGATGAGCCCCGCGGCCGGATAGACGATCAGCGACGTGCCGCCGACAATCAGCGTATCGGCCTGGCGGATGGCCGCCACGGCGTTTTCCACCACTTCCGTGTCCAGTCCTTCACCGTAGAGGACAACGCCCGGCCGCACCATGCCGCCGCAGTCCTCACAGTGCGGAATCGGCTTCTGTTCTTCCTGCAGCACATATTCGACGGAATGGATTTTGCCACACTGGACGCAGGGCCAGCGCAAAATCGAGCCGTGAAGCTCATAGACGGTTTTCGAGCCGGCCAGCTGATGAAGTCCGTCGATGTTTTGCGTGACGACGGCTTTCAATACGCCCTGTTGTTCCAGCTTCGCCAGGGCTTTATGTCCCGCGTTGGGCCGGATGCCGCGGATAATCCGGTGTTCACGGTAGAAATCAAAGAAGGCTTCGGTGTGGTTCACGAGGAAATTGTGCGACGCCATTTCCTCCGGGCGGAATTCCTGATGAAGCCGCTGGCTGTAAATGCCGTTGGCGCTGCGAAAATCCGGGACACCCGATTCCGTGGACATCCCGGCGCCGCCGAAGAATACGACGTCCCGGCTGTCCCGGAGAATCCGGCGAAGCGCGTCAACGCTGTTCATGGTATCATCTCCTTTTGTACTGATGAATGTATGTATAGGATATATCAAAAAACCGAAAAAGGGAACCGGCGAAAGGACGCGATTCCTTTTTCGGGTAAAAAAACATCGGCCGCCTGTTGCCAGAAGGCCGATGCTTTATATTCAGGGTCGTAAGGTCTTTACCGGGTTTTGCCGGAATCAGAACTCCAGCTTGTCCTGTCCCTTGAGCCAGGACATCATGCCGCGGAGCTTGGCGCCGACTTTCTCAATCGGGTGCTCGGCGTGGAGGCGGCGCTGGGCCAGGAAGTGGGCGCGGCCGGCGGCGCGGTTCTCGACCAGCCAGTTGCGGGCGAAGGTGCCATCCTGGATCTCGGCCAGGACCTGCTTCATGACCTTCTTCGTCTCCGGGGTGATGATGCGCGGGCCGGAGACGTAGTCGCCGTACTCGGCGGTATCGCTGACGGAGCGGCGCATCTTCGCCATGCCGCCCTCGTACATCAGGTCGACGATGAGCTTCATTTCATGGAAGCACTCGAAGTAGGCGATTTCCGGCTGATAGCCGGCTTCCACCAGCGTCTCGAAGCCGTTCTGGATCAGATGGGTGACGCCGCCGCAGAGGACGACCTGCTCGCCGAAGAGGTCGGTCTCGGTCTCTTCCTTGAAGGTGGTCTGGATGACGCCGGCCCGGGTGCCGCCGATGCCGCGGGCATAGGCCAGCGCGATGTCGAAGCAGTTACCGGAGGCATCCTGCTCCACGGCGAAGACGTCGGGCACGCCGCCGCCCTCGGTGAAGGTCCGGCGGACCAGATGGCCGGGGCCCTTCGGCGCGACCATGAAGACGTCCACATCCGCCGGCGGGACGATCTGCTTGAAGTGGATATTGAAGCCGTGGGCAAAAGCCAGAGCGCTGCCGGACTTGAGGTTCGGCCCGATCTCGTTCTTGTAGACGTCAGCCTGCTTCTCGTCCGGAATCAGGACCATCGTGACATCCGCTTTCTTGACGGCCTCCGCCACCGGCAGAACCGTGAGGCCATGGGACTCTGCTGCCGCCTTGGACTTCGAGCCCTGATAGAGGCCGACGATGACGTTGACGCCGCTGTCCTTGAGGTTCAGCGCGTGGGCGTGGCCCTGGCTGCCGTAGCCGATGATGGCCACGGTTTTATTTTTCATGATGTCCCAATTCGCGTCCTGATCATAGTAAGTTTTTGCCATAGTACTCTCGCTCCTCACAATGTTCGTTAATCGTGTGTTCGCCACGCTCCAGGCCGATGAGGCCCGTCCGGATGACTTCCAGGATGCCGTAAGGCGACAGAAGCTGCATGAAGGCCGTCACCTTGGCGTCCTCGCCGGTGATCTCGAAGATCAGCGTCGTCGGCTGCACGTCAATGACATGGGCCCGGAAGAGCTCCGCCATCTTCAGGACGTCCAGGCGATTCGTGTCGCTGGCCTTGACCTTGATCATCGTCATGCCGCGGAAAACCGACGCCCCGGCGTCCAGGCGCTGGACCGCGACAACATCCGGCAGCTTTTCCAGCTGCTTGATCATCTGGTCCACGAGGTTTTCGTCCCCCTGTACGACCACGGTGATCCGGGAAAACTCCGGCGACTCCGTCACGCCCACCGACAGGCTGTCGATGTTGAACTCGCGCCGGGAAAACATGCTCGCGACCCGAACCAGCACGCCCGGCTGATTCCGAACGAAAACGGACAAGATATTCCGCATCCTGGTTCCTCCCATCCAATTCTTCTCCTCCGCACGGCGTGTGCGTCCGGGTGTAAACACAAAGACATTATGGCAGTATTCCCGTCATTTGTCAACCGGGCGGCCGAGAAAAACCGGCTGTGTCAGCGAAGGCGGAAAAAGAGATGCCTGCCGGTGTCAGCCCTGCCCCTGGTAGCGCAGAGCCAGCACCGTGATGTCGTCGGATTGCTCCGCCGCGCCCGCGAAAGCGCGGAGATCGTCCCTTACCGCCGCCAGCAGTGAATCCACGGGCACACCGCCGCCCTGTCGGTTCAGCGTGGCTTCGAGGCGCGCTTCGGCGTATAGTTCCCCGGCTTCATTCAATGCCTCGGTGACACCGTCGGTATAGAGCAGCAGCGTGTCCCCGGGGGCAAGCGCCAGATGGTCTTCGGTGAAGACGGCGCGCTCTTTGATGCCGAGGGCGCTGGTTTTCGCCGCCATCGGCAGATAGTCGAAGCGGCCGGCGGTGGCGCGGTAGAGCAGCGGCGGATTGTGGCCGGCATTCACATAGGTGAAGTCGCCGGTCCCGATGTCCAGCACGCCGAAGAAAACCGTCACGAACATCATCTCGTCGTTGTTCTCGCAAAGCTGCCGGTTGGCCTGCCCGATGACGGCGGCGAAGTCCGGCTTGCCTTGGGCGGTGGCGGCCTGGGCGGCGTTCTTGAGGACGGTCTTGGCGACGACCATGAAGAGTGCCGCCGGAACGCCCTTGCCGGACACATCGGCGATGGTGACAGCCAGATGGCGGTCGTCGAGCATGTAGAAATCGTAGAAGTCGCCACCGACTTCTTTCGCCGGCGTCATCGCGGCGCCGAGCTCGTAGGCCTGGCTTTGGGAGAAGCGGGGCGCGATGCTGGGGAGCATACTCGTCTGGATATTTCTCGCGATACTGAGCTCAGTGGCAATGCGTTCCTTTTCCGCTGTCACCCGCGACAGGCTTTCCATGGATTCCTTGAGGGCGTCGGTCATGTCGTTCACGCAACCGGCGAGGTGCTCGATCTCGTCCCCTGTCCTGAGGTCGAGTTTCCGGTCGAGGTTGCCGTGGGCAATCTCCTTCACACCCTCCGTCAGAGCGAGAATGGGCCGGGCAAAATGGCCTGAAACCTGAACGCCGAGCGCCGACAGGATTGCGACCAGGAGCAGCAATGTACCGGCAGCCCAGGGAATCATCTGGCGGAACAGTGTCCGCAATTGCCCGGTAAAGGTGTTCATCTGACTCAGGACGTTGTCCCGGGCCTGTACGCCCGGGTAAATGACGGCATCTTTCCCGGTCAGCATGCCGAAACTCCATCCCAGGGAACCGATGGGCGCGTAGGCGAGATAATACTCCTCGCCGTCCACCGTCACCGGCTGCACGTCGGATTTTCCCGCCAGCATGGAAGCGGCCTCGAAGGCCAGGCTCTTCTCCTCACAAAGGCGGAGATCCTGAGACTCGGAGGACACGGCCAGAACGCCCGCCGTCCGCGTTGAGAACAGGACGCGGCCCGTGGGCCCGAGGACGAAGCTGGCCCCCGGCCCTTCCTCCGACGCGATGGAAACCGCCTCACGGTAAATCTCCTCGGGATTCACGTCTATCCCCACGACGCCGGCGAAGCCACTGTCGTCATGGAAAGGGGCGACGCAGGTAATGCAGATCTGGCCGTTGGAGTCCCGATAAACATCGGTGAAGTCCGGCTGCCGGCTCCGGGCGCCGAGCTTGTACCAGCCCATTTCCCGCGGGTCGTAGTTTTCAAGGAATTGCTGGCTGAACTGCTTGGGACCGCCGTCGGCCGTGACGTCCATGGCGACCAGATAGCCGTGGCGGGAGCCGGCGAAAGCCGCGGAATATGTGCGGCTGAACGCGTGCAACGGGCCGGCCAGATGCGTGGCCCGCCCCATCTCCCGTTGCGCGTCGTCGTTCTCGCTGCCGTCCAGAGCCGCGCTGAGATGCAGATAGGACTCGCCCGAGGCGATGGTATCACGGCGCGGGGCCGGCAGGACGAGCTGCGGGTAGTCCTCCGGCGAGCGCAGGAGCTCCGTCATCACGTCCGCGAGAAGCCGCACATCGTCCGCGGTGACCTTCAACTCGTGCTCAATGCGTTCGGCCCGGGCCTGGGCGATGGCTGAGATTCGCTTTGTTGCCTGCTTCTCCGCGAATTCTTCCGTGAAACGGGCCGCGTTCTCGCCCATGGCCTGACCGCTTTCGATCACCTTGTCCTCGGTGACGGACATACCGGCAAAGGAAAGCAGGCTCATCGCCAGGAGCGTCAGCAGGCTTCCCGACAGCACCACCAGCAACACCCGGCGGCGAATATCCATGGCAAACAGCTTTTGTTTCAAGGCGGTGGCTCCTTTCCCCGGCAGTCAGACCGGTTAATTATGATTGGTTTCACGCGGCCGGCCCTTTGCGGTCCGCTTTTCCGACAGATTCCTCTTCGGGCGCCGGCTCGTCGTCCTCGTACACGACCTCCTGGTCGAAGTTCGGCAGGATTTCTTCAAGGAAATATCGTGCTGCCACCAGGTCGATGCGACGGAGCCGACGTTCCCAGTAACGGTACTTCCCCTGGAACGGGTTCGTGTTCCCCAGCTTGATTTCCTGCGCGCACTCCAGCATGGCGTCAATCATGTCCGCCGCCGCCAGGATGCGCCCCTCCAGCGTATCGTCCTTGTCCTCGTTGAGGATTTCCTCGATGCGCCGCCGGTACTCGTCGTCCTTGATTTCCGACAGGATATATTCATGCACCAGCTCGTCCTCAATCATGGCCAGCGCCCGGTTCACCTCTTCCTTGCGGTGCTTCGTATGGTGCGGGATATCCCCGGTCACGCTCTCCTTGATATCATGGTTCAGCGCCTTGCGGTAAAGCCGTTTCCAGTCAATCACGGCGCCGTTGCGCTCCTCGATGAGCCCGATGAGCTGCGCGATCTGCGCCACGAAAAACGAATGCTCGGCCACCGACGCCTTCTTGTAGAGGAACTCCACATTCCAGCGGGTGATGTTCGCCAGCTTTCGCGCGTAAGAAAGAAAATTCGCCAGCCCCTCCGTCGCTGCCTGCTCCATGCCAACCGCCCCTTTCCCGGCCTACCCCGGCAGCCCCGCCGCCGTACTCTCTGCCCTCATAAAATCCTATCGCTTTTCCCCGGAAAAGTAAAGGCGATTCCCCAAAAAATCCCTCCGGCAATGGTTGACAAACCACTCACAATCTGCTAAACTAGGCAAGTGTTCGATGGTCTTCGCTAGCTTAGCTCAGTTGGTAGAGCAGCTCATTCGTAATGAGCAGGTCGTAGGTTCAAGTCCTATAGCTAGCTCCATGAAAATGACAAGCTCCCGGAAACCCGGGAGCTTCTTTTTTTGCACGGTGGGATGCTTCATGTCATAAAAAGAGGAAAAAGAAAAGCGCCCGCCATCTCAGGCGAGCGCTTTTTGCTTATTTCTTTTTCTTTGCCGCTTTTTTCCCGTTGACGAGTTCTTTGAACGCTACGCTGGCCTTGAAGACAGGGAGCTTGGCAGCAGGGATCTGGATTTCCTTGCCGGTCTGCGGATTGCGACCCTTCCGGGCGGCCCGCTGCGAAATCTTAAAGGTACCGAACTGAAGGAATGCCACCGAATCGCCTTTTTTCAGGGCAGCACGAATGGTTTCGAGTGCCGCTGCGACGACAGCGTCAGCCGCTTTCTGCGTCGTGCCGGATTTTTCGGCGACGGCCTTGATGAAATCTGCTTTCTTCAAAAAAATCCCCTCTTTCTGAATGATTGGAGCACGGAAAACGTACCTCAAGGGTATTATAGCACAGAATTGCACGATGTAAATCTTTTTTTTTACCGAAAGACAGCGGCTGGCAAGTGGTCAAATAATCCTGGTGTAGACATTTTGGCCGCTGAAGCGTATCATTGAGGGCGGAGTGCTTTCCGTGATGGCGGTTTTGTCAATTTTTGCCAAAAACGGCCGCATAAAGCCGGCAGTTTTTGCCCGACGTTCCGATTTTTTCCGGGTGATTCACTTTTTTCGCTTTACTATTTTTGCGATTATTGATAAAATCAAAAGATAGCACGATAGATAGAACGCTATGCCAAGGGGGCGCACGGGGAAGATGACTGAGATTCTGGAAAGCGTCGGCCGCGTCGTCGTCAAATGGCTGCGGTATGTCGGCGAGGTCGTGTTGCTGATCATGGAGACAATCCGTCAGCTTCGCTACCCGCCCCGGATGCGTCATGTTTTCGCCCAGATGTCTCATCTCGGCGTGGATACGCTACCAATCGTGACGCTGACGCTGCTCTGTACCGGTATGGTCATGACAATCCAGGTGGCCCATGAGTTCATCCGTTTCGGGGCGCAGTCCACCATCGGCGGCGTCATCGCCATCGCCATCGGGCGCGAGCTCGGACCGGTGTTGGTGGGCGTTGTGGCGGCTGGTCGGGTGGGCGCGGCCATCACGGCGGAAATCAGCACGATGAAAGTCACGGAGCAGATCGACGCTTTGCGGGTCATGGCTACCAGTCCGGTGAATTACCTGGTGGTGCCGCGGATGATTGCCTGCATGGGCATGGTGCCGTTGCTCACCGTCTATGGCGATGTTATCGGTGTCCTGGGCGGCTGGGCAATCGCGACGTTCCGTTCCGGCATCAGCTCTTTCCTCTATTGGAATTCCATCGACGTTTTTGTGACGTCCCACGATATCACCGGCGGTTTGGTCAAGGCCGCCGTGTTCGGCTTCATCATCGCCATTCTCGGCTGCTACTGCGGCCTCAAGGCACCCGAAGGAGCGGAGGGTGTGGGTATTGCGACGACCCGCTCGGTGGTAAGCTCCATTATCATGATTTTCGTCGCCAACTGTTTTTTGTCGCTGGTACTTTATCAATGAGTGAAAAGATGCTACAATTAGTGAATGTCAATAAGTCATTCAACGGCAAGGCAATCCTGCGCCAGGTAAATCTCACCGTACCGGAGGGAGAGACGCTGGCGCTCATTGGCGGCTCCGGCTCGGGCAAGAGCACCCTGCTGCGGCTGATGATCGGCCTGATCCGGCCGGACAGCGGTGAGATCTGGGTGGCGGGAAAGAACATCGCGGCTCTTTCGGAGCAAGAGCTGGATGAGGTGCGGCTCAAGATGGGTATGGTATTCCAGTATTCCGCCCTGTTTGACTCCATGACCGTGGGAGAGAACGTGGCTTTTGGCCTGCGGGAGCATGGGGATTACGAGGAAGAGCGCATCGCCGAGATTGTCCGGGAGAACCTGGCGATGGTGGGACTTCCTGAAGCGGCAGAACTCATGCCGGGAGAACTTTCCGGCGGCATGAAGAAGCGGGTGAGCCTGGCCCGGGCGCTGGCTTTTGGACCCTCGATCATCTTTTACGATGAGCCGGATTCCGGTCTTGACCCGGTGATGACGGAAAAGATTGACGAGCTCATCCTGGAAACGCAACGAAGACTGCATGTCACTTCGGTGGTGGTGACCCACGATATGGAAAGCGCCTGTCTGGTGGCAGACCGCATCGCTATGCTTTACGAGGGCGAGCTCATTGCCGTGGAGCCGGTAGACCGGTTCCGACGGCTGGGTGATCCCCGGATACGGGCCTTTCTCCGGGGGCTGGCGGTGTCAGAAGAGGAGGCTGGGGCATGACGAATGAGGCGAAGGTAGGCGCCTTTACGCTGGCGGGGCTGGCGATCCTGGCTCTCATTTTGGTCCATATGAGTGATTTCCGGCTTTTCGGTAGCAAAGAGCATACGATTTACGTCAATTTCAGTGAGGCCATGGGACTGAATCCCAGCGCCGATGTCTGTGTGGCCGGTGTTCGGGTGGGCCAGGTGTCGGCGGTGGAGACCAGTGGAACGACGGCGATGGTGACCATCAAGATTCGTCCGGATGTCCAGATTCCGCTGGGGTCGAAGATCAGCATCACCTCCAGTGGCATGCTGGCCGAGAAATGCATCGGCATCACGCCGGGGAAGGATACCGGCCATTATATCAAGGATGGCGATCACGTTTACGGCGTCGATGAGCAGACGATGGATACCATGATGGAGAACATCAACAAAGCGGTACTCCAGGTGCAGGATTTGCTGGAGGCGGTGAACGGTGTCATCGGCAGCCCGGATCTCCAAAAGTCGCTGATTGCGACGACGATGAATATCCGCGACCTCACCGCCAATATGCGTGACATGACCGCCACCTTCAACCGGATGGCGATGAACAACGAAGCCGAAGTCAACCAGATGGTACATAACCTCAATATCATGTCTGTGGGCATGGCCAACACCGCCAACGAGTTGGCGCGTCTTACCCATGACTTTTCCGGTGACGGCCGGACGGCGGCGAACATGAAGCTGGCCATCGCGAACCTTTCCGATACCACGCAGCGTATCGACAATATGGCCAAGAGCCTGGAAGGGGTTGTGACCGATCCTCAGACGTCGGCCGATCTCAAGGCGACACTTCACAATGTGCGCCAGGTCACGGAGAAGGCCAACAACATGCTGGACGGCTTCAAAGGCGCTCATGTGGAGGCCGGTGTGGAGACGATGTACAGCGGTAAGGAGAGCGACTGGCAGGCGAATTTCGATATGCGGCTCTATCCCTCGGCGGATAGTTTCCTGCTGCTGGGATTTGACGACATCGGTGACGGCAACCGCTTCAACGCCCAGGTCGGGAAAAAAGCCGGGGCCATCACCGGCCGGGCCGGAGTGGTGGACAGCCAGGTGGGCATCGGCCTCGACGCCGACGCCGGCTCCCGCTGGCGTTTCTCGGTGGATGCCTACGATCTCAACAACGTAGCCCTGAAAGCCCGCGTCCGGTACCGGGTGGCGGATAAGACATATCTGTTCGGTCAGATGAACGACATCAACCATCGGGAAAAACGGGCGACTTTCGTCGGGCTCCGGCAGGAGTTCTGACCGGCGGTTTTCCGGGTATTTCGCATCGAAAGATGCTCATGTTATAAAGACCTGTATGGCTGGGCGGCATTGCCCAGCGAAGGAATAGGAGGCAGTTACAGTGAAAATTCGGAAGTATGTGTCCAAACGGCTCAAGGCGTTGGTTCTGGCGGGATTGGTTTGCTTTTCCACCCTCGGCACGGCACAGGCCGCCGATACGATCAATCTGACGCTCGAGGAAAGCATCCAGATGGCGCTGGATAACAACCGCACCATCAAGCAATCCGTCAGTGACGTGGATTCTGCCCGGTGGGCGCTGCATCAGGCACGTCGCAACAGTGGCTTCAACCTCTCCTGGAGTGGGCAGGCCACGACTTTGTCTGGCTATTCGGCCCGGGAAGCCCAGCACGCGTATGAGCAGGGACTTTCCAGCGTCCGCTATGACCGCAATTTCTACAACAGTTTCTCCCTCTCGTTTCCCCTCTATACCGGCGGCCGCATCGAGAACAACATCGAAGCGGCGGAGCTTGGCGTGGACGCCGCCGATCTGACGCTGGAGGCCACCCGCCAGAACATCAAGGCGACGACGACTTCGGCCTATTACCGCATCCTGCAGTGCCGCAACCTCATCAAGGTGCAGCAGGAACGCGTGGAGACATTGACGGCCCACTTGAACAACGTCAACGCCCAGTACCGCGTAGGTACCGTCGCCAAGTCCGACGTCCTGCGTTCCCAGGTCGAGCTGGCCGAAGCCCAGCAGAATCTGGTCACGGCCCAGAACAACTACGACGTGGCGGTGGCCACTTTCAACAACATCGTGGGCCTGCCGACGGATACCATCGTCAATGCCAGTGACGACCTAAAGTACGTCAAGTATGAACTGAATCTTGAAGAGTGCACGGAGTACGCGCTGACGCATCGCCCGGACGGCATTGCCGCCAACCGGAACGTGAGCCGGGCCCGGGCCAATATGCAGGCGACGAAGGCCGGCTACCGTCCGCAGGTTGCCGCTGTCGCGAACCGCGCCTTTGCCGGCGACAAGCTCTTTGGTACGAACCATACCAGCAGTGATTCCATCGCCGTCGGCGTATCCGCCAGCTGGAACATCTTCGACAACTTCGTGACCGAGGCCCAGGTCCAGCAGGCGAAGGCGGCGCTGCGCAAGGCGGAGCAACTGGAGATGCAGACGATGGAGCAGATCCAGCTCGATGTTCAGACGTACTATCTGAACCTCCTGGCGGCGGAGAAGAACATCTACACGACGCATACCGCAGTGGATCAGGCCCAGGAGGACTACAAGATTGCCCAGGTCCGTTACAGCGCCGGTGTTGGCACCAACGTGGACGTCATGGACGCTGAGTCCAGCCTGATTTCCGCCCAGACGACCTACATCACCTCGCTGTTCGATTACAACACCAGCAAGGCCATGCTTGACCAGGCGATGGGCGTCAAGGTCGAGCTTGATGTCGCGCCCTATCAGAAAGGGGAAATCCCCAGCGTCGTGCCGGTGCGGGCGTCGGCGGATACGTCGCAGAACATGACGGCGGAGCAGGCATCCATGACGAAAGACGAGAAATACCAGTCAGAGAATCGGTCGGTGGCGGCCAATACAGCCGAGGAGAACGCGGCCATCGCGGCCCAGTCCGCGGAACGAAAGGGCGCGACGAGTCTCCATCCGGTCGAGATTCCCAAGGCGGACCGCTCGGAGCCGGGCAGGATTCAGCCGGTCCAACTGCCGCGGGCGGAGCGGCCGACATCGCCGGCGCAGCGCTCGGTACCGGGCCCAGGCGCCGGGCCGGAGGCGACCGCGGAAGCGGAGATCGCTGAAGCAACGCGGTAAAGCAGTCAGGATAGGAAGCATAGCGGCAATGCCGCGCATGGAATTAACGACGAACGGCCGGCCGGGCGTTTTGCCGGCCGGCCGTTCTTTGTTTGAGGGAAAGTTTTAGAGGAGTTGACGGCGATGGCGCGCAGATCCTGGGCCATGATGGCGGGGATTTTTCTTTGCGTTTGCGTCCTGGTGGGGGCCGCGTTCTGGTACTATACGGGAACGCGCGCTTTCATGGAGCAGGCGGGCGCCATGGCGGCGGAAAAGGCCTCAGAGGCGCTGGGCGTCCGGGTCGATACTGCCACTGTCCGTTTGGATTCCTTGCGCGCCTTGTCCATTGACGACATCGCTGTCTATGACAAACAAGGGGAACTTATCGCAAAAGCTGAGTCAGCGAGAGTCGGATTCAGCTTTTTTGGCGTTTTGACGGGCAACGCGGTCAAAGCCGTGGAAACGGTGGAAATCAACCGTCCGGAGGCCTGGATTTCGGAGCGGCCGGATGGCGGCTGGAATTATCAGGACCTCATTGCCGAGGACAGCGAGCCCAGTGAGTTCGCCGGCCGGGTATCGGTGAAGGAGGGGCGGGCGACGCTTCGTTCCGGTGGGCATACGCTACTGCTGGCCGATTTGGCCGGCAGTATCGATATGAGCGACGCCGCGGCGCCGGAAGTCAAGGCGCACGGCCGTAGCGGCACAGCGGTTCTCGATGTGTCCGGACATTTGGGCGACGATCTTCATCTGCAGCTGGAAGGGCAGGCCATCCATATCGACGATTACCTCGAATGGCTGCCGGCGGATCTCCTGCCGGAGTCGGTAACGGTGCGGAGTGGCAGGATCGATCAGCTTACGGCGGAAGTCCGCCGGGACGAGGACGGCGCTTTCTCCGGTCAGGGGCAGGTGGCGCTTACCGGGGGCGCGGTCCGGGTACTCGATACGGAAATCTATGGCATCGCCGGTTTGGCAGAACTGGAGGACAAGCGGCTGAGCGTTGACCTTACCGGGATGGCAGGGGGCCAAAAAGCCGCGGTGCGGGGCGATATCTTCCTCGGCGGCGAAGAGCCGGCGCTGGATCTTTATGCCGAATCCCCGTCCTTTGATCCCAGCCGGGTGATGACGGATATCCCCTTTCAGGGGGCGGTGGCCTTCGCGGCGCAGGTGGCCGGGACGACGGACAATCCGGTGGTGGAAGGTGAGTTCCGGGCCGCCAGCGGCGAAGTGTACGATTTTGCTTTTCATGATGCAGCCGCCCAGGCAGCCTATGCTGACGGGCGGATTGCCGTGCATTCCCTGACCGCCTCGGCTCTCGGCGGCCAGATCCAGGCGGCGGGTGAGTTCGAGGCGGCAGACCTCCGCTACGACGGCCGGGTCCAGCTCTATGACATTGACCTTTCCGAACTGTCGGAGTACCTGCCGGACGTATCGGGACGGCTTTTTGCCGACCTCGGCCTGGCCGGACAGGGAAAAGATTTCTCGGCGTTCAGTGTTTTCGGCAGCGTTGCGGCAACGGATGCTTCTTATGGTGGCATCGCGATTCCGGTGGCGGATGCTTCCTTTTTCCGGGCGGACGGCGTGACGACGCTGGATTTCGTCAGTCTCGGGCTGCCCGGGAACGGAGAAATGGGCGTCCAGGGCACGATCGGTGACGATGGGATGCTGGACCTTTTCCTTCTCGGCAGTCAGGTGGACCTGAGCCTTCTGGCCACGCTGGAGCCAACGATTGATGTGACCGGCTCCGGCGATTTTCTGGCCACGGTCCGGGGCGAGGGAGAGAACCCGGAGGTGGCGGTGGATATCACTGCCATTGACGGCAAGCTGTTCCAGCAGCCTTACCAAAGTTTGCACTGCATTGCCGCCGGCAGCCTGGACCGGGTTTCCGTCGAATCCTTCTCCATGGAGAACGGCAGCGGCATTAACTGGCTGGTACAGGGAACGGCCGGCTTCAGCGGCGACCGCCGCCTGAACCTCCAGATCGACACCATGGGCGTCCGCATGGAAGACATCGCCGCTCTGGTAGCGCCGGACCAGCCCATTACCGGTAATGTTGACAACATCGTGACCATCGGTGGCACGCTGGATAATCCTTCGGTGACTGGCTATGTCCATTTCTACCGGGGAAGTTACGGCGGCTACATCCTGTCGGGCATGGACGGCGACTACACGATGAAGAACGGCATCCTGACGCTGCAGGATTTCCATATCTTCTCGCCGTTGGTGGACATGGACCTCAACGGCACGATTGCCGTCGCCAGCCGGGAGCTCGATCTGACTGTCGTGGCGCAGGACATTGACTTGCTGCGCTTTGGCGGCAAACTGCCGTATCCCATCAGCGGGCACGGCCGCTTCAACGGCCATATCAGCGGTACGCTGGCGACCCCCGCCTTTGACGGGAGCCTGACGGCGGACGAGCTGGTATTCAACGGTGAGACAATAACGAACGCCAACGGCCGGGTAACGCTGCAAGGCAACCGCGTGACCTTTGAGCCGCTGCACTTCGAGCAAAACGGCGGCACTTACTCCATGCGGGCCTGGACCAATATCGCCAGCCAGGCGATGAACGGCCACGTCGAGGTGAAAAACGGCGATATCAACGCTATCATGGCGGTGACGAATCTCAAGAACGACGTCGTGAACGGCCGGGCTGACGGTACCATCGAGATCAGCGGTACGTTGCAGGAGCCGGCGGCGGACGTGGATATCGTCATGGAAAAGGGCGATATCGGCGGTTACCCGGTCACCGGGGTACAACTGAACGGGACGCTGCGGAACCGCGTTATCACGCTGGAACGCTTCGCGGGCCGGCAGGGCGAGGGCAGCTTTGCCGCCACCGGCCAGGTGGATTTGGATGGCATTATCGACGGCCGCTTCTCGGCGCAGAAAATCAACGCCGGCCTGTTGACGGCAGCGGCAGGCAGTTCTCTTTCCCTTTCGGGCGCGCTGGATCTGGAGATGCAGTTCGGCGGGACGGTGGATGTCCCCACGGCGGACGCGTCCCTTACCATCACCAGCGGCGGGTTTGGCACCTCGGCCTTTGACACCGTCAGCGGCCTTTGCCGGCTGCGGGGCGGCGCCATCCATGTGGACCAGTTCCTGATCCAGAAAGCGCAGGGTGGCCATGCCTATAAGGCCAGCGCCTATGGCCTGGTCCCGCTGAAGGCCCTCACCAGCAATCTGGGCGAGTCTCTGGCGGCGGACGACCAGATCGATCTCCAGCTTTCCCTGGATGAGGCCGACCTCGGTATCCTGCCGGTGATGTCCAAAGAAATCGACTGGGCTTTGGGGGCCACCTACGGAAAACTCCATATCGGCGGCACCCTGGCAGCCCCCCGGTTGAACGGCACCCTCGGCGTCCGGGAAGGCGCCGTGAAGCTGCACAAGCTGGCCCTGCCCTTCACCGATGTGGCGCTGGGGCTGAAGTTTGAGGACGACACCATCTCCGTTTCTGACGGAACTGGCAAGCTGGGCAACGGCACCTTTGGCATCGCCGGCTCGGTGCGTCTTGACGGGCAGACGCCGGTGGACTACAACCTCCATGCGGAGGCGGACAAGCTGGACATTCAGGCGCCCTTCTACAAAGGTCCCTTCTCTGCAACGCTGGATCTCACGGAAGGGCAGGCCCCTAAGTCGGGCCGCGTCCTGCCGAAGCTCGCGGGCCGCTTTGTCATCGACAACGCCCGCATCTCCGTTCCCACGATTCCGGAGAGCGAGGGCGAATTACCGGAAGTCCTGCTGGATCTCGGCATAGAGTTCGGCAAGAATACGCATTTCTACAGCTCGCGTCTTTACGACCTCTGGCTTTCAGGCTCAATCCGCTACGACGGCTCCACCAAATACCTGCGGCCATCGGGCTCGGTCTCGGTCCGCCGGGGTTCGGTGACCTATATCCAGACGAAATTCACGATCCGCCAGGGTGACGCCTACTTCAACCAGGTGGGTTCCTTCCTGCCCAGTGTCCAGTTCCGGGCCGATACACGCCTGAACAAGACGAAGATCATGCTGAGCGTTTCCGGCCCGGTGGAGGCGATGAAGCTCAGCCTGACCTCCAGTCCGGCCATGAGTCATGAGGAGCTCCTGCGGGTGCTGACGCTCCGGGGCAATTACCAGAGCGGCCAGGAAATGTCGAACGCCGATATGACGTCGGCCCTTCTGGGCGTCGGTCTCCAGATGAGCGTTCTGGGCACAATCGAGGACGCCATGCGGGATTTCCTGCAGCTTGACGAGCTCATGATCTCCCAGGATATGGAAGAAAGAAAGAAAAAGGGAGACAATCAGGACAAAGAGGCGTATAATATAACAATAGGCAAGTATATCACCGACAAAATCATGCTCCGCTATACCCACGGGATCAACCATGACCGGCACCGTTACAGCATTCGCTATGACTTCGACGACCGATTCAGCGTCGTAGCCGGGCATAATACGGAGCACAACAACAACTGGATTGGCATTGAGAGCCGTATCCGGTTCTGATGACAGGAGGCCGGGGATTTGCGATTCGAGGATTACATACGCGAACTGGATGATGTAGAGACCCTGGCCCCGGAGCGGGAGGCGGCCCTTTGGCGTGCCTTCAAGGAGGAAAGGGACGAGGCGGCCCGAAGGGAGATTATTCAGTCCTATCAGCCGCTGGTATTCAAGAACGCGTTGCCGTACCGCACGCTGGACAGTGTCATGGATCTGGTCCAGGAAGGGACGGTGGGGCTCATCGAGGCGGTGGAGAGTTACGACCACCGGCGGGGTGTGGCCTTCAGCCTGTTCGCTGTCCATCGCATCCGGGGACGAATGATGGATTTTCTGAAGAAGGAAGGTAGTTCCGCACTGGCCTGTATTGACGGGGCCATGGACGAGGACGGGCTTTCCGTGAAGGACCGGCTGGTGGATACCGCCGCTTCCGTATCGGAGCAGGCGGAGGTCCATGAGCTTTCCGCCCGGGTTCGGGAGGCGCTTTCCCGCCTGCCGCAAAAGGAACGGCTGGTGCTGGAGCAGGTCTTTCTTGGCCGGGCCGAAGTCCGTGAGGTGGCGGAGCAGATGAACCTCAGCCCGTCCCATATCTACCGGCTGCAAAAGACCGGTATCCGTCGTATCCGGGGCATGATGTCACGGTTCATGCATTATTGGTGAACGAATGGCATTAAAAACAAGAGATTTTCGCCAATAATATCGCGAAAAATGCGGATAACAGCCGAAAGAAGCGGCTCAGGCGACGCTACCGGGTGCAGGGATTTCGGCCGGGCAAAGGATTATATTACTAATATGCGATTCGATTCGGGAAAGGGGGTAGCCTCATGGCTGACGGATGCACCGACACCAAGCGTCATGTCCGGGCAGCGAGGGAATGGCTGGGTCGGGCGGAAAATTCTCTGGAACGCGAGGATAATATCCGTGGCGGTCTGAACCTGATGCTGGCGGAAGCTGAGCTACAGCGGGCCCGGGAAGCTGGGGAAACGCCGGCATGGCGGCGCTGGCTGCCCCGCGTTTTGCCAGCGGTAGCGGCGGCAGGGCTGGCCGCGGTTTTCCTGTGGGCGGATCCTTTGGCACCGGTGCGACCGCCGGCAGAAGCACCCTCGCCGGCGACATCCAGTGCGTCGCCGGTCGTCCCGGCGGTGCCTTTGGCAACGGAAGTGGTGTTGCCGGTGAAGCCACCGCTACCGATGGAGCCGGTCGAGTCGGAGGGGCCGACGGCGGAGGAACCGGTGGAGGCAGAGACGTTCGCGCCGGTGGCTATAGTGGCGGAGTCACCGCCCGAGGTTACGGTTGAAGAGCCCATAAGTGCCGCAGCGCCCCGCCTTCCCTCAGAGGATATGCAGAAGTTGATGAGTTCCGCGGGACAGTACCTGCGGGCCGAGTGAATACAGCAGGAAACAGGAGGTTTATTCTTTGGAAAAGAAGATGTACCGGGCTTTGGCCTGTACCGCCGTCCTGGCGGCTGAGCTTACCCTGATGCCGGCGGCGTGGGCCGCCCCGGAGGAAACGGCCGCGGAGGAAAATGTCGCGACTGTGGAGGGAGAACTGTCCCTGCCGGATATGACAAATGAACCGGGGGACGTAATCCCGGTTGGCGAAGCGACACCGGAGCAGCTGGCCCGCATCAAGCCGCTGCCGACTCCGGAGGAAATCAAAGCCGCTGAGGAAAAGGCGGCCAAGGAACGGGCCGAAGCGGAGGCCCGGGCGGAGCAGGAACGTCTCGAGGCGGAGAGAAAAGCCGCCGAGGAGGCGGCTCGGGAGAAGGCCCGGGAAGAGGCGCGGGCGGATGCCAGCGCGGCCGACGCTCAGATCCGGGGCGATGAGCCGGCGGTAACCCCGGCCGCGGCGCCGGAGGCCGAGACGGAAGCGAAGGCGGAAGGTGAAGCGGAAGCGGCTGAGGCCGCGGGCCAGCCGGGTGAAACCCCGGCGCAACCAGCCGCCAAGCCGGAAACTGCCACGCCGGCGGGCACGGATTCCTCTACGGCCGCTGATCGCTGGGCGAAGTTGCGCCCGGAGGAAAAGCGAATATCCGCCTGGATTGATTCCCTGGAGGGAAAGACCGTCGTTGACGTGGTCATCGATGGGGCCGGGAAGGAGACGATGCCGCTGGCCAAGACGGCACTCCAGACCCGCGCCGGCGACAGCTTTTCCAAGGACCGCATCGAGGCGGACCGTACCGCGATTTATGATGTGGGGTATTTCTACGACATCTTCCCGACATTCCAGATCATTCCCGAGGGCGTCGTCATCACCTATCACGTACTGGAGAACCCAATCCTAAAGACGGTGACCTTCACCGGGAACACGGTGGAGAAATCGGCGGACATCGAGAAACTCCTGACGGTGAAGCCGGGCGAGATGCTCAATACCAAGACGCTCAAGGAGAATATTCAGTCGATTTCCGACCTTTACCACAAGGATGGCTATATTCTGGTTAAGGTCAGCAATCTCGACATCGACCGCAACGGCAATCTTCAGCTCAATATCAACGAAGGTACCCTTGAAGGATATACTGTCAAGGGCAACACCAAGACGAAGGACAAGGTCGTAATCCGCGAGATGCGCATGAAGCCGGGCGAGCCCTTCAACGCCAAGAAGGCCCGCCGCAGCATGCAACGCGTCTATAATCTGGGCTTCTTTGAGGATGTCAATATCAAGCTGAATCCCGGCGTGGCGCCAAACGCGGTAGTCCTTGAAGTCGACGTGGTGGAAAAGCGCACCGGCACGTTCACCGTCGGCGCTGGCTACAGCAGCCAGGACGGTTTCATCGGTATGGTGGGCGTAGGTGATACGAACTTCCGCGGCATCGGCGACGCCATCAACTTCACCTTCGAGTTCAGCGGCGACGATACCGACGCCCACGGCTATATGTTCTCCTACCGCAAACCCTGGTTGGATCGCCGGGAGACTGCGGGAACGCTGCGCATCTACAACCGCACCTATGAGTACGACGATTACGACACCCACGGCAACGAGATTGAGGAGTACATGCGCAAGTATTCCGGCGGCGAGCTCATGTTCAGCCGCCCCGCAAGCGAATACTCGACGAACTACTTCACCTTCCGCAACCGCAAGGATCGCTATATCAAGCACACCGGCAGTACTCTCGACCGCAGTACGCCGGAGTACAAGCAATGGAGGGACGACAATTTCGGCCTGACGCGCAGCCTGATTTTCTCGCATGTCACCGATACCCGCGACAACGTATTCTTCCCGATGACCGGCGCCAAGGTCAGCCTGACGGGCGAGTTTGCCGGTCTGGGTGGCGATTTCAAATACGAGAAGGTCACCTTCGAGGATAACCACTTCTTCAAGGCAGGACACGCGCAGGTCTTCGCCGTGCGTGCCATGTATGGCCGTGGCTTTGGCCATATCCCGGAGTCGGGGCAGTACCGGCTCGGCGGCCAGAATACGTTGCGCGGTTACCGTGACGAACAGTTCCGGGGCAACAGCGCCTTCCTCGGCTCCGTCGAATACCGCTTCCCGATTTTCAGCAAGGTACAGGGCGCGCTGTTCGCGGATTTCGGCGGCGCCTGGAACAACGGTTGGGCGCCCAAAGGGATGCATGAGAGCATTGGCTTTGGCATGTCGGTCCAGACACCGGTCGGACCGATCCGTGTCGATCTGGCCCACGGCTCCCAGGGCAACCGCGTCCACTTCAGCGTCGGCGGATCCTTCTGACCATGACGTCGTCGGTTGGCCGCCGGCAGTGGCTGGTTTTGGCGCTTGTACTGGCGGCCCTGTTTACCATGACGCCCGTCGGGGCGGCACCGCTCGCGGTGGAGGAGGTTCGGGCTGAGGTTACGGCAGTGGGCGATTTACCGCCTCGTGTCCGGCAACGCATGGAGACGACGGTGGCAACCATCGCCGGACAGCTCCTGACCGGGCGGCGACTGGAAGATGTTCAGGCCACCCAGGCGCGAGACACCCAAGTCATCCATGAGGTCTTTGACAAGGTTCTTGTGGGCTACTCGGTGGAACAGGTGACGCTTCAGCCCGGCGGGGTGACGCTGGTCTCCATCCGGCTGATTCCCTGGGCGGAAGTCATTCGTTCCGTTGAGCTTGACGTCACCGTCGAAGGCATGCCGTCCATGGTGGAGGCTATGGTACGCCGTGATTTGGCGGCGGTGGATACTGTCTTTGCCGAAAGCCTCTGCGGCCTTCCCGTGGCGGCTTCGGACTGGACAAACGGCGTTTTGAAGCGCAGCCTCAACGAATATCTGGCGGTGCATCTGCCGGAGTTTCGCGGCGATTTTGAGGTAACGCCGGGGCCGGCGGCCCGGGTAGCGCTCACTGTCTATCCCCGGGTCCCGGTGGTGCGGACGGTGGATCTCAGCATGCGGTCCTCCTCGATTCCCAATCTCACGTTGCTGAATCACCGGCAGGAGATGGAGGTGGCCGTGCATACTCTGGTAGGCGTGCCGGTGGAGTTCGTGCGCCGCCATCAGGAGGATTTCATCCAGGCCTTCGAGCGTACGCTGGACGAGACGGGGGATTTTCGCTCCCTTGGCATGAAAACCCAGGTAACATTCACCCATGTGGGGGAAAGCGCTGCCGTGCTGACCCGCTCGGATACGGACCGGTTTCAGATCTGGCTCAAGGGGTGGGCGGATATTTCGCGTCACGGCAACAAGGAAGACCATGATACCATTTTCCGTCTCCATGCCGGCCGCTGGGTGACGCCGAGGGATGAATTGTTTATGCAGGCGGACTTCGCGCCTCAGGCGATGGATTGTGAGTGGGAGATTGGCTACACGCGTCGTCTGCTGCCGGGAACGCAGCTCCAGGTTCGCTACGACGTGGAGGCCCGACGCTTCATTCTGGGCGGAGAACAGGAGTTTCTCGACCGTTGGCATTTGCGCTACGAATACCGCTGGTCCGACCAGAAGGGCGAAGCGGCGCTGGGTTACCGCTTGCACGATTTCCTCAGCCTGGAGTATGTCGTTGACAAGGACGACAAGTGGTTTCGGGTCATCGGCACGTTCTGAGGAAGCATTTTTAATGGAATCCTAAGCGATAAACTATTGAAACCGGCGGCGGAGTTTGCTATAATAGTACTGTTTTTAGGATTGTCCAGTCAAAATTGAAGAAAGAGGGAGTAATCACATGATCAAGTTGGAGAAAAAACACATCAAAATCTTCAGTGTCCTCATCGCTTTTGTCTTCATCGGCAGCGTCGTCGCTATCGGCGTCTCTCAGATGGGCATGGCCGGCAGTGTCGCTTCGGCGGCTTCCTCTGCCATCGGCGTCATCGATTTTCGGCAGGCCATGAGCCAATCGTCGGATTTGCAGACAGCCAATCAGCAGATGCAGGATGCTGTCGCTGCGGCCAAGGTTGAGTTCGAGGAGAAATCGGCCAACATGAGCGAGGATGAAAAGGCTGCTTATTATCAGCAGACGCAGGAGCGCCTGCAGCAGAAGCAGCAGGACCTCATCGAGCCGATCCAGCAGAAGATTGAGGCGGAAGTCAAGGCGGTGGCCGAGGCCAAGGGTCTGCAGGTCGTCCTTGACAAGAATGCGGTCGTTTACGGCGGGCAGGATATCACCCAGGACGTCATCCGCAAGATGGCGAAGTAATCCCTTAAGCTGAATATGTGTTTCACTGTACCGAGCCTTTGTGCTCGGTACTTTTCTGAGGGAGGTGTTTCCATGGCCGAAGAGGAGGCGGCGGGAAAGTCGCGACGGGCGGTATTCCTCGGCGCAACGGCGCTCGCCTGTCTGGCGGTCGGCGGTCTGTGGCTATGGACGCGTCCTCCCTCCGGGAAAGAGACGGACGTGCCGCCGGTCACAGCAGAAAGCCATACTTCACTGGGCGTGGTGGACATCCGGGAGGCGATGAAGGCGCATAACGCCTACGAGACTCTGGAGAACGTCCGAAGGGAACGCCAGCGGATTGAGACAGAACTCGTGCTGGCGCAACGGATGCTGGTGTCGCTCTCGGCACCGCAGGCCTCCAGGACGCCTTTTGAGGATGCGGCCCGGCAGAAGGAAAAGCAGGTGACAATCCGGGCGCACGGCGAATTCATGGAAAAGCTGGCGGCCCTGGAAAAGGCCAAACGCGAGGAATTGAAGCCCGCCTACGAAGCGGCCCGGGATGAAATCAACGCCGCTTACTTCAACGAGATATTCAACATCCAGCTCAAGCTGGACAATGCCAAGAGCATGCGTCTCACGGAACAGGAAACGCAGGAACTGGCGAATCGTCTGCGGGCCCTGCAACGGGAGCGCGGCGGCAGGCAATTTGACCTTTGGCAGCGGTATGAGGGCCAAATCCACGAATACCGGGAGGCCTTGGCGGCGGAGCACGGCGTGAATCTCGCTGAGCTTCGACAGAAGACCTCTGAAGAACTGCGGGCGGAGGAACTGCGGCGCCAGGCTGAGGCCCAGGCCCGCAATGCCGCCGCTATCCAGAAGAACCTCCTGGACGCAGCGAAACTCAGGGAGCGCGTGCAGGAAAAGCAACAGGCACTGCACAACAAGGAACAGGAACTCCAGGCGATGGAGGAGGCCATGCTGCACGAGATTGCCAGCAAGGCCGCGAAGCTGGCGGTGCGGCATCATTTGAGTTGTATTTTCGCCAGGGCATTTGCTCCGTTGCCCCGGGCGCTTCCGGAGGGTACTGGTTTTTCGGAGTTTCGCCTGGCGGAGGGACTTGTCAACGTGGGCGCGAAGGACCTGACGGAGGAACTGGTGCAGGAGATGCGCGGAACAAAAGCGTCGACTCCCACGGGGGAACCGGGGAAGAATAAGACGTGAAAGACTAAGCAGAAAGAGGAATATCCATGACAGTTAAGAAAAAGATTCTCGTGGCCGGGATAGCACTCCTGACGGCAGTTCTTGCCAGCGGCTGCGCCGGCGAGCGCAAGGCTTCCATCGCCTATTTCAACGCCGACAGGATTGACCAGGAGGCTCCTCAGATTAAAGCCATCGAGGAAGAAGCCGCGAAGAAAATGGAGGAACTGCAGAAAGAGGTCATCGATCTCTTGATGAAGCAGGGCGAGATGACGCCGGAGGAGTTCCAGCAGGCCCAGCAGGAGCAGATGATCAAGATGCAGACCGCCGGCCAGCAATATCAGATGCAGATTCGTCAGAAGGTCGACGTGGCCCTTGATGAAATCTGCAAGGAGAAGAAAATCGACGCGGTGCTTCAGAACAGCAGTCTGGAGAAGTCCGTCATTCTCGGCGGTATTGACCTTACGGACGACCTGATTGAGAAATTGAAGTGAGGCGACGAGCATGGAAAAGACGCTATCGGAAATCGCGGCGTTGGTGAAGGGCCGGCTGGTCGGTGATGGAACGCTTCGCATCAGCGACGCCACGAATATCGAAAACGCCCGGGCGACGGACATCACCTTTGCGGTGGAGCCCCATATCGACAGCGCACGAAAATGCGCCGCCGGAGCGGTCATCTTGCCGGAAAATGCCGGAGATTTCCCGGAGAAACCCGCCCTCTATGTTGAGGACCCGCGGGCGGCCTTTGCGACGCTCCTGGAGGCTTTTACGCCGCCGCTGGTATTCCCCGAGGGCGTCAGTGACCTCGCTTATATCGGGCCGGATGTGAAAGTCGGGCCCGGCTCCGTCATCATGCCCTTTGCCGTGGTGGACGCCCACGCTGTCATCGGCGAACGCGTTACCATCTATCCCCATACCTACGTCGGCCAGTACACCGAGATCGGCGACGACACCATCCTCTATCCCAGCGTCACCGTGCGTGAGCGCTGCCGGGTGGGGCGGCGCGTCATCATCCACAGCTCGGCGGTCATCGGCGCCGACGGCTTCGGCTTTACCACGAAGGATGGCGTCCATACGAAAGTCCCGCAGGTCGGCAACGTCGTCATCGAGGACGATGTGGAAATCGGCGCCCACGACGGCATCGACCGGGCTACCACCGGCTCCACCGTCATCGGCCGCGGCTCGAAACTCGACAACCTCGTCCATATCGGCCATAACTGCCAGATCGGCGCCAACAATCTCATCGTGGCCCAGACCGGCATCTCCGGCTCCACCATCGTCGGCGATAATGTCACCTTCGGCGGTCAGGTGGGCACCGTCGGCCATATCCACATCGGCGGCAACTCCGTGTACGCCGCCCGCAGCGGCATCATCGGCGACATGCCCGAGGGTGTCTTTTGCGCCGGCTTCCCGGTGCAGCCCCACCAGGAATGGTTGCGCATGCAGGCTACGCTGAAACGCCTGCCGCAAATGCTGAAGCGGATCAAGGAACTGGAACAGAAAGTGGCGGCACAGGAAGAAAAGAAATAGAGCATTACAAAAAACGAAGGCCCCCGCAGGATTGGCGGGGGTCTTTTTTTGCGGTGTGCCCGGAGGGCGGAGGGCGTGACAGCCCGCTGTTCGTTGTGATATAACCCGAGTTTTACAGTTTGAAGCCAATATTAGCAAATCAGATAGCACGCAAAGCCAGAAAAGACGCGAATTCAGCGTCTTTTTTGTTTCTGCTCTTTACGTTATGCTCTAGTTGTGCTATAATATGGCGGGTGATAA
>JAFSWT010000126.1 GCA_017444395.1 Schwartzia sp. (in: firmicutes)
GCGCTGGAGGATTTGAAAGGCGCTGACTTCACCGAGGTCGCCGAGACCATCAAGCGCACCGCTTTCAAGATCACCCGCGTCGGCCAGTTGGTGGCCCGGGAGGCGTCGCGGCGTCTCGGCGTTCCCTTCGGCATCATCGACCTCTCGCTGGCCCCGACGCCGGCGGTGGGCGACAGCGTGGCCAACGTCCTGGAGGAAATGGGCCTCGAAAGCTGCGGCGCCCCCGGCACGACGGCGGCGCTGGCGTTGCTCAACGACGCCGTGAAGAAGGGGGGCCTCATGGCCTCGTCTCACGTCGGCGGCCTCTCCGGCGCTTTCATCCCGGTCAGCGAGGATCAGGGCATGATCGACGCCGTGAATCGCGGCAGCCTGTCGCTGGAAAAGCTCGAAGCCATGACCTGCGTCTGCTCCGTCGGCCTCGACATGATCGCGGTGGCCGGTGACACATCGGCGGCAACCATCTCCGGCATCATCGCCGACGAGGCGGCCATCGGCATGATCAACAACAAGACCACCGCTGTCCGCATCATCCCGGTGCCCGGCAAGAAAGTCGGCGACACGGTGGAGTACGGCGGCCTGCTGGGCCACTGCCCCATCGTTCCCATCCGCAACCAGTTCAGCTCCGAGGCCTTCATTGCCCGCGGCGGCCGCATCCCGGCCCCGGTGCGCAGCCTCACGAACTGAGACTATTCAGATAACCCGTGTGAAGGGCTCCCCCACCGGGAGCCTTTCCTTTTCCGGAGGTATGTGCCATGCGCGTGACGAAAAAAGTCCGGGACGAGATGGTGCGAATCCTGTCCGAAGTTTACAAGGACGCCCGGCCGGCGCTGCAGTTCCGGAATCCCTTCGAACTGCTGATTGCCGTAATCCTCTCCGCCCAGTGCACCGACAAGCGCGTCAATGTCACCACCGCCCGCCTCTTCGCCCGGGCGGCGACGCCGGAAGCCGTCGTGGCCATGGGCCTGCCGGCGCTGGAGGAAGAGATCCGCGACTGCGGCCTGTTCCGCAACAAGGCGAAGAACATCATGGCGACCTGCGAGGCGCTGACAGCGAACTATGGCGGCCGGGTGCCCGAGGACTACGACGCGCTGTTGAAACTGCCCGGCGTCGGCCGCAAGACCGCCAACGTCGTCTCCAGCATCGCCTTCGGCCGGGCGGCCATCGCCGTCGATACCCATGTCTTCCGGGTGGCGAACCGTCTCCGGCTGGCGACGGGCGAGACACCGCTGGAAGTCGAGCAGGGACTCCAGAAAGCGATTCCCAAAGAGCAGTGGTCGGCGGCCCATCACTGGCTCATCTGGCACGGGCGCAAAATCTGCAAGGCCCGCCGCCCCCTCTGCGGCGAATGCCCCCTGGCCGCCCTCTGCCCAAGCAAGGGAAAAGAATGACTGGCGAAGGAACGAAGTGAAGACTTGATTATTTTCGGGATGAGAGGACTGTCAGGCATTGACATATCTTGATAATCCTGCTACAGTAATTTGTGGAAGGGTTTGCCCTCATGGTTTCCGCGAAAGAATAACCCTTGAGGATGTATGGCAAGCCCATCCCAGGAAAAGGAGGTGGAACAATGAACCTGCAGGAAGTCTCTCGGTTCATCCTGTTCCTGCAAGCGATGGGATGGACAGGGGACGAAATCAACCGGTTCCTTCTTTTCATCGAATCCGGGCAAAAGAAGTATTTACCGAAAGAAAAAGACAAGAAGGACAAGAAAAAGTGATTCTTTGCGGATTTTTCACCGAGCGCGGGACGCATCAATCCCGCGCTGTTTTCCTTGTCCAAAAACGAAAATAACTCCTCAAGAATGCCGGGATAACGGCATGAGAGAATGGTGATTATTATTTTAACAGAGGATTTGATTTATCGTAAACCCACCTTTGGCGATGTCGAGGCCATCTATGATCTGGTGAACGACTACGCCAACCAGGGCGTCATGCTGGCCCGTTCCCGCAATACCCTCTACGAGACGCTGCGGGATATGCTGGTGGCCGAGGAAGCGGGACGCGTCATCGCCGTCGGTGGCCTCCATATCATCTGGGAAGCGCTGGCTGAGGTTCGCTCCATGGCTGTCGCCCCCGCCGAGATACGCCGCGGCATTGGCGCCGAGATCGTGCGCCGCCTGATGGCCGAAGGCGCGGCCCTGGGCGTCACCCGGGTCTTCACTCTGACCTACAAGCCCGGCTTCTTCCAGTCCCTGGGCTTTCGCGTCATCACCAAGGAAGAACTGCCGCCGAAAGTCTGGAAAGATTGCATCGACTGCCCGAAATTCCCGAACTGCGACGAGGTGGCGCTGATAAAGGAGATTGGCTGACAGAAATGGCCTGCCTCCCGCAGGAAACACCGCTGGCCTAAGATACGCGCCGCTGTTTTCTCCCCCGAAACATCGAAACGCCCTCCGCTGACCGAACGCGGAGGGCGTTTTTATTTGGGTTTAAGCGATTTTCAGCTTTTTGTCCACGTTCTCGTTTCCCACAATCTCAAACGCACCAAGCGGGTACAGATAATCCTCCCCCGACTCGTCGATGATACGATACCAACCCTTCTCCACGCTCAAAACCTCATACGCCTTGCCAGTGATGCACGACATTGGAGAGCCTTTCGCTATGTACTTAAGGAACCGCCGAATAAGTCCCCCAATATGGTATAATAGAGGAAGATATCCACACACAAGGAGAGGGACGAGGAAATGGAACAGATGTCATTCATCGATGCGGAATATGAGAGCCGGAAGCGGATCCCCAAGCGAGAGAAGTTCCTTGCGCAAATGGAAGCCATCATCCCATGGGAAGACTGGTGCGCTACCATAGAGCCGTTCTACCCGAAAAAGGGGAACGGCCGTCCTCCGCGAGAACTGGAGCAAGTGCTCCGGATGTACCTTCTCCAGGTATGGTTCAACCTCTCCGATGAGGGCACCGAGGATGCCATCTACGACAGCTACGCCATGAAACGCTTCATGCGGATGAACTTCACGAATGAGAGCGTCCCCGATGCCACCACGCTGGGGAACTTCCGCCACCTGATGGAAGAGAACGGCTTGACGAAGAAGATATTCGACGACGTGAACGAGCGTTTGGATCGCGCTGGCCTCCTGATGCATGGGGGCACGATTGTTGACGCCACCATCATCAGTGCCCCCAGCTCCACGAAGAACGCGGAGAAGAAGCGCGACCCCGAGATGCACTCGACCAAGAAAGGCAACCAGTGGTACTTCGGGATGAAAATCCATTCCGGCGTGGACGCGGGAAGCGGCTACGTCCACACCATCACGGCGACAGCGGCCAATGCCTCCGACATATCGGAAGCGCACAACCTGGTCCGCGAGGACGATGCTGTCGTATATGGTGATTCCGGCTATCTCGGGCTGGAGAAGAGGAAGGAGATCAAGGGCGATGAGCATCTGAGCCAAGTGGAATGCCGCATATGCCGGCGGCCATCGCAAAGCCGGATCACGCCGGAATATGGAGGGGAAAACTGGGACAAGACAATCGAGCACCAGAAATCATCCGTCCGCTGCAAGGTGGAGCACCCGTTCCTGATCGTGAAGAGGCAATTCGGGTACAGCAAGGCGGCATACAAGGGGCTGAAGAAGAACCTTTCGAGATTCTTTGCGCTGTTTGCGAGCGCTAATCTCTGGATGTGCCTGCGGGCGGGAAGGCAGAAAGAATTCTGCGCGGCATAGGGGATAGGTCTGCCCATTTTTCAGAAATGGGCAGGCAAAAACAAAAAAATGCAGGAAAAGAAGGCAAAAAAATGGCCTCTTCGACATTTTCCTCGATAAAAGTTATCCACAATTTTTGTGGATAGATGAAATTCTCGTTTTTGCCGCTTGTTCGGCGTTTCCTTAATCTTCATCGTACCACCTCTTTATTACTCTGGTCATTTAATACCGCGTTCTCTGCCCTTCCCTTTGGGGAGGAGCGCGACAGTCCAGTGGACTGTCGCGGCGGAGCGGTGGGTGAGGTTCACCAACTTTCGCTTTACGCAAACCGTTATTCTGTAGAACCTCATCCGTCTCGCTTCGCTTGCCCGTAACAGTCCACTGGACTGTTACGCCCCCGGAGGGGGAAGGCAAGAGTTCGCAAATTTTAGTGGCCGGAGTAATATATTTGAATGGATAATTGATATGATTGATTCTGGTTTTCCTACCATATTGCAGGAGAATGCGCCGCCCTTACATCGACATGGCTTGGATGGGGTTGAAAAAATCGCCGCCGCTTTTTTCAAACTACAAATTTTTGTGTTTTGTTTTTTGCAGCGGACCCCTTCGATTCTCGAAAGCTTTGTCCCCGTAAGGAAGCGAGACATCACTCCCAAAACCGGTTCGCCAGAATTGTGACAAATCGAAAACGCCCCAAAAAAGAAACGGCCAACCATTGAACGGTGGCCGTTTTTCTGCATTTTCCGCGAATCGCCGTAAGGGGGGCGATTCGCTCAAGACAAGGTTTCAAAATCGAAAGCCGCGGCAAAGCGTTGAAGGAGCCATCCCATATCCTCCGGCGGCGGGGCGGTGACGGTCAGCGGCTCGCCGGTAGCGGGGTGGGGGAGTTCGACGCGCCAGGCGTGGAGGGCCTGCCGGGCGATGAGGGGCGAAGGCTGGCCGTAAAGGTCGTCGCCGAGGAGCGGGAATCCTATGTGGGCAAGGTGGGCCCGGATCTGATGGGTGCGGCCGGTGAGGGGCGACAGCTCCAGCAATGTAAGCCCTTCCGCCCGGGCCAGTGTCCGATAGCGGGTTTGGGCCGGGCGGCCGGCGGGCGTCACCGTCTGCTCGATGAGGCTGCCTTCCTTCCGGGCCAGGGGTGCGTCAATCAGCCCCTCCGGTGTCGTCGGCGCCCCCTTGATGATACCCAGATAGCGGCGGTGGAATAGCGCCCCCCGGGGCGAGGTCAGCCGGGCCTGCACATGGGGCTGCTTGGCGATGAGCACGAGGCCCGAGGTGTTGCGGTCGAGGCGGTGCAGGGGGTGGAAAATCAGCGGTTGCCCCGTCGTTTCGTAATAATGCGTCACCGCATTGGCCAGCGTCGGCTCGGGCCGTTTCCGCGATACCGGGTGGACGAGTTGTTGCGGCGGCTTGTTGACGATGAGCAGCCAGTCGTCCTCGTAGCGGATGTCCAGTGGCATTGCCAGCGGTTCGACGGGCGACGCCTCGGGCATTTCGCAGATGACCTCGTCCCCCGGCCCTACGGACGTCAGGGCGGCGATGACGGTCTCGCCGTTCACCGTGACGCGCCCCTGGTGCTTGAGCCGGCGCCAGAGATGGAGAGAGAAGCCCTGCCGCTTCAGAAAGGAACGAAGCGGCAGGGCTTCCTGCGTTCCGGGGACGAGAAAGCGCAGATTCATTCCGCTTTGTCTCCCTGCAGGGCGGCCAGGGCGCGGAAGGCCAGGTTCAGCACGATGGCGATGACCGTTGCCAGCGCCATGCCTTTCAGCGTCAGCGGGCCGACGGTGAGGCTGGCGGAACTCACGCCGAGGCCCAGTACGACGGAGGTGAGAATCAGGTTCACCGGCTGGTTGTAGTCCACCTTCTGCTCCACCAGGATGCGGATGCCGGAGGCGGCGATGACGCCAAAGAGCAGCAGTGAGACGCCGCCCATCACCGGCGTCGGGATGCTCTGGATGGCGGCGGACAGTTTGCCGCAGCAGGAGAGCAGGATGGCGAAGACAGCGGCGCCGCCGATAACCCAGGTGCTGAATACCTTGGTGATGGCGAGGACACCGATGTTCTCGCCGTAAGTGGTGTTCGGCGTCGAGCCGAAGCAGCCGGAGAGCATGGTGGAAAGGCCGTTACCCAGCAGCGAGCGGTCGAGGCCGGGATCTTTCGTGAGGTCGCTGCCGACGATGTTGCCGGTGACGATGAGATGGCCGACGTGCTCCACCACCACCACCAGCGACGCCGGTACGATGATCAGGATGGCGCCCAGGTTGAACTCCGGCGTGTAGAAGGTGGGCAGGGCAAACCAGGGCGTTGCCCCGACCTGGCTCCAGTCCACAAGCCCTGCCAGCGCCGCGATGATATAGCCGCCCACGACGCCGATGAGGATCGGCAGCACCGACAGCAGGCCTTTGAAGGCTACGGAGGAAAAGATGGTGATGGCCAGCGTCAGGATGGAAACGCCGATGACGGTGGCGTCCGGCTTCTCCGCCGTGAGGCCCGCCATGCCGGCGGCGGTGGGCATGAGCTCGAGGCCGATGACGGCGACGATAGCCCCCATGGCGGCGGGAGGAAAGATGAAATCAATCCACCCGGTGCCGACAGCCCGCACCAAAAGCCCCACGAGGCAAAAAATGGCTCCGACGACGATGAAACCGCCCAGCGCCGCTTCGTAGCTGTACTGGGAGAGCACGAGAAACACCGGCGACAGGAACGCGAAGCTCGAGCCGAGATAGGCCGGGATGCGTCCCTTGCAGAGGACGAGGTAAAGCAAGGTTCCGATACCGTTGAAGAGCAGGATGGTCGCCGGGTTCACCTTGAACAGGATCGGCACCAGCACTGTGGAGCCAAACATGGCGAAAAGGTGCTGCAGGCTCAGCGGGATGGTGGTCGCCAGCGGCGGCCGGGCGTCAACGGGGATTACGCGGTCACTCATGGAAAAACCTCCTGTGGTCATGGCAGTAATTTGACATGGCCCCAGTATAGCACAAAAGCCCGGTGGGGGAAATGCCGCGGAAAAAGAATTGCGCCGGCGAAAAGAAAATGCTGGGATTCCGGCCGGTTTTTCTGTATAATGTACATATCCTTTTCAATTGGGAGGTCTTACCTTGAAAGAAATCGCTTATATCGACGGCGCCTTCATCGATCTGAAGGAGTACGCCGTCCAGCTGGAGGACCGGGGCTATCAGTTCGGTGACGGTATCTGCGAGACGCTGCGGGTCTATGACGGCAAATGCTTTGCCGTGAAACGCCACCTCGAACGGTATCGCCGTTCCATGCGGGAAATGGAGATTCCCATTACGGACACGGACCCGGAACTTTACAATCTCTTCAACGAGATGATTGAAAAGAGCGGCATCGAGGACGGTCTGATTTATTTCCAGCTCACCCGGGGCACGGCGCCGCGGGCGTTGGCTTTTCCCGAGCCCAGCCTGCCGCATCTCAACGTGATTCTCAAAGATACGCTCGTTCATGCCGATTGGCAGGAAAAGGGCATCCGGGCGGCTGTCGTCGAGGATATTCGTTGGTTGCGCTGCGATATCAACACCCTGAATCTCCTGGGGAGTGTGCTGGCTGCCGACCAGGCCCGCAAAGCTGGGGCCCAGGCAGCGATTTTCTGCCGCAAGGACGGCGATGTCGTCACCGAGGGGCACAACGCCAATTTCTTTTTGGTAAAGGACGGCGTCCTCTGGACTCATCCGGCGGACAATCTGATTTTAAGCGGCGTGACTCGCGCCCTGATCAAGGACAAGCTGGCGCCGGCCCTCAATCTGACCGTGGTGGAAAAGAAATTCTCGCCGGATTTCATCATGAAGGCGGAGGAAGCGTTCCTCGCCAATACCGAGGACGAGATCGTGCCGGTGGTCGCTGTCGGCCGCGACCCGGTGGGCGACGGGCAGCCCGGCGAAACGACCCGGAAGCTCCTGGAGGCCTATCACGAGCTGGTGAAGGCCGGCGTCGATATGGACGAGGAAGAATGAACGGAAGCCGCGACGGATTTTTTTAATTCTCCGGCTTTCCTCTCATTGACAATGCCTTTTTTCCTTTCTATACTGTACCTATGAAGCGACAATGAGCCGCCGCCGCGGCGAAGGAGTGGGAAGGATCCTCCGTTTGCCGCGCTATACTTTGATTAAGGAGCGTGTTTGAACATGGAAAAGAAACCGGTCAAAATCACGGAAACCATCCTGCGGGACGCCCATCAGTCCATCGCCGCGACGCGTATGCGCATCGGACAGATGCTGCCACAGCTTGAGGCGCTGGACAACATCGGCTACAACGCGTTGGAGGCCTGGGGCGGCGCGACGTTTGACACCTGCCTGCGGTTCCTCAACGAAGATCCGTGGGAGCGGCTCGACACGCTGAAACAGCACCTGAAGAAGACGCCGATCCAGATGCTGCTGCGGGGCCAGAACCTCCTGGGCTACAACCACTATTCCGACGACGTGGTCCGCGCTTTCGTGCGGCAGGCGTCGAAGCACGGCGTGGCGGTGTTCCGCATTTTCGACGCCCTGAACGATATCCGCAACCTGACCACGGCCATCGACGAGGCTTTGAAATGCCCGGAGAAGCCCCATGTACAGGGCTGCCTCGTCTATACCGTCAGCCCCTACCACACCAACGAGACCTTCGTGGAGCTGGCGAAGAAGCTGGAGGAAATGGGCTGCCACTCCGTCTGCATCAAGGATATGTCGGGCCTCTTAAAGCCCTATGTGGCCGAGGATCTCGTCACGAAGCTCAAGGCGGCGGTGAAGGTTCCCATCGAGCTCCACACCCACTACACCAGCGGCTTTGGTTCCATGGCGTACCTGAAAGCCATCGAGGCCGGCGTCGATATCATCGACTGCGCGCTGGCGCCCTTCGCTAACGATACCTCCCAGCCCTGCACCGAGACGATGGTGGAGACACTGGTGGGCACGCCCTATGACACGGGCCTCGACCGTCAGAAACTCATCCCGATTTCCCAGCACTTCCTGAAGGTCAAGCAGGAACTCATTCAGGAATTCAACCTCAAGGGCTATTTCGACGTCAACCCCAACGTCCTCGACTTCCAGATTCCGGGCGGCATGCTGTCGAACCTGGTGAACCAGCTCAAGGAGCAGGGCATGGAGGACAAGTATCAGGATCTGCTCGACGAGATGCCGCGCGTCCGCGCCGACCTCGGCTATCCGCCGCTGGTCACGCCGTCGAGCCAGATTGTCGGCACCATGGCCACCTTCAACGTGATGATGGGCGAGCGCTACAAGATGGTGCCGAAGGAAGTCAAGGACCTGGCCCGCGGCAAGTTCGGCCGCACCCCGAAGGCCATCGACCGGGATTTCCTCCTCAACACGCTGCATATCCCCGCCGACCAGATCATCGACGACTGCGCTCAGGAAGACGCGAAGGAATTCACCGTCGCCCAGTTCAAGGACGAGCTGGCGAAAAAAGGCTACCCCAACGCCTCCGAGGAAGACGTACTCTCCTACGCCCTCTTCCCGCAGGTAGCGGAGGAGTTCTTCCAGAAGAACCGACGGTAAAGGACGGACAAAGGCAGGGCGGCGTTTTGGCGCCTTGAACAGGAGAACATAATAAGGAACCGGAGCGAAAAGGGTAAGCCCCCTTTTCACTCCGGTTCTTTTGTTTCAATGGCTTCATTCATACGAACCACGTGTTACGGCGAAAGTAGCAGCATGAATTATATCAGTTCCCAAAGAAGATTCGCACGATGTCGTTTTTCGTGGCGAAGAGCATCAGCATGATCAGGAGGGTGACGCCGGCCATTTGGGTGTATTGCAGGGCTTTCGCGCCCAGGGGCTTGCCCCGGAGGCCTTCCAGCAGCAGCGTCATCACGTGGCCGCCGTCCAGCGCCGGGACCGGCAGCAGGTTGATGATGCCGAGGTTCAGGCTCAGCAGGGCGGCGAAATTCATCAGGGCGGCGAAGCCGATCTGGGCCACTTCGCCCGCCATCTGCGCCACGCCCAGCGGGCCGGCGAACTCGGCCGCGGCCTCGCCGGTTATCATCGACCAGAGGCCGGCAATCATCTTGTAGATGACAATCCCCGTCTTGCGCAGGGCCAGGAAAGCGGCTTCGCCCACGCCCGGCTGGCGGGTGTCCACCGAACTCATGATGCCCACCAGCGGCCGTTTGGTGGCCTGGTCATAGACGGGAATCAGCGTCGCCTGGCGATCCTCGCCGTCGCGGCGGAACTCCACCTTGATGGGATTCGTGCCCCCGTCCAGGATGATGCGCACGATGTCGTTCCAGGATTCCGTCGCCTGTCCGTTCATCCGCGTCACGACGTCGCCCTTCCTGAGTCCCGCCGCCGCGGCCGGCTTGTCCGGCAGGATGTCTCCCAGCTCGGGCCGGTCCGAAGGCGAGGTCACGCCCACTGCCAGATAGAGGCCGAAGAAAATCACCACCGGCAGCAGGAAATTCATCAGCGGCCCGGCGACGATGACCAGCAGCCGCTGGCGAAGCGGCTTGGCGCAGTAGCCGCGCTCGCCGGCGTCATTGTCCGCCGGGTCCATGCCGGCGATGTCGTTGAAGCCCCCCAGCGGAATCGCGCGGATGGAATAGACCGTCTCGCCGTACTGATAGCGGCAAAGCGTCGGGCCGAAGCCGATGGCGAACTCATCCACCCGCATGCCGGTCAGCTTCGCCATGAGGAAGTGGCCCAGCTCGTGAAAGAGCACCAGCAGGCCGAAAACGAAAACAGAAGCCAGAATTGTCAAAAGCATGGTTTCACCTCGTCCGCTCCGCGACGAGCCCGGCGGCGTATTCGCGCGCCCAGGCGTCCTCGCGGCAGAGCGTATCGTAGTCAGCGCCGGCCTCTGCGGGCCGGGCCGACAGGGTTTTCTCTATGATTTCATAAATGTGCAGGAAGCCGATCCTCCCGGCCAGGAACGCCGCTACCGCAATCTCATTGGCGGCATTCAGCAGACAGGGAGCCGTCCCGCCGGTCTTTCCCGCTTCGTAGGCGAGCTTCAGCCCGCGGAAAGTCTCGCAGTCCGGCTTCTCAAATGTCAATGATCCCATGTTCCAGAAGTCCAGCCGTCGGAAGTTGGAAGGCTGCCGCTCGGGCCAGGTCAGCGCGTACTGGATGGGAATCCGCATATCCGGCACCCCGAGTTGCGCCATGACGGCGCCGTCCCGGAAAGCCACCATCGAATGGATGACGCTCTGGGGATGGACGACCACCTGAATCTTGTCATAGGGCATATCGTAGAGCCAGTGGGCCTCGATGACCTCCAGCCCCTTGTTCACCAGCGTGGCCGAGTCAACAGTGATCTTTTTCCCCATCGACCAGGTCGGGTGGGCCAGGCAGTCCTTGATTGAGACATGGGCCAGTTCATCTTTGCTGCGGCCGCGGAACGGCCCGCCGGAGGCGGTCAGCAGGATGGATTCCACCGTGTCCCGCTGTTCCCCCTGCAAACACTGGAACAGGGCGCAATGCTCGCTGTCCACCGGCAGGATGTCGGTGCCCTTTTCCCGGGCCCGCCGCGTCACCAGTTCACCCGCCACCACCAGCGTTTCCTTGTTCGCCAGGGCAATGTCCTTGCCCGCGTCCAGCGCCGCCAGCGTCGGCGCCAGGCCGGCAAAGCCCGTCAGCGACGTCACGACGACATCCGCTTCGGCCAGCGACGCCGCCGCCAGCAGGCCCGCCGCGCCGCTTTGGATTTCCGTCCGGCCGCGGTAACGCTGTGCCAGCCGCGCCGCTGCTTTCTCGTCTGTCAGCACCGCCAGTGCCGGCTGAAATTCCTCCATCTGCGCCTCCAGCGCCTCGTCGCTGGTATTCGCCGCCAGCGCCACGACGCGGAAACGATCCGGAAGGGCGCGCACGACGTCCAGCGTCTGGGTGCCGATGGAGCCGGTGGAGCCTAAGATTGCCAGATTTTTCATGAAAGGATTCCCCGCTTAACTTGCATGATAATAAACTTGCACGAAATAATACACGAAGGGCACCACGAACATCACGCTGTCAAACCGGTCCAGCACGCCGCCGTGACCGGGAATCAGGACACCCGAGTCCTTGATGCCGGTATAGCGCTTGATGACCGACTCCACCAGATCGCCGATTGTGGCCGCCAGGGCGATGCAGAGGCCGAGGCCCGCCATCGGCAGCGCGGGCAGCGACAGGAAGGCGCCCACGCCGGCCACCGACGCCATGGTTCCCACGACGCCGCCGAGAAAGCCCTCGATGGTCTTCTTCGGGCTCACCGCCTCGCAGAGCTTATGACGTCCGAAGGCGCTGCCGGTGAAATAGGCAAACGTGTCGCTGGCCCAGGTGCCGATGAGCGCCACCCAAATCCAGGCGCATCCCGCCTCCATCGGCCCCGCCGCCGTCCCGATGGTAGTCCCCGCGTTCCAGAAGCGGAGCAGTATCAGATGGGAAAAGGTGAATCCCACATAGACGATGCCGGCCACCGACGCCACCGCCTGGGCCACGGAAAAATCGCGGTGAAAAACGACGGCCTGGGACATCGTCCAGAGCGTCGCCAGCACCGCGATGGCCAGAAACTCCGACGCGTTGCCGAGCCAGGCACAGGTTCCCAAAAAAGCGACGAAGAAAGCGCCGCTGTAGTAGGCCAGCGGCTGCCCGAAATGGCGAAACGCCTGGGCGTATTCGTGCCAGCCGATGAGCATGAGCACCAGGACCGCTATGCCAAAGACCTGACCGCCCGTCTGGATGATGAACGCCGCCAGCGCAATGCCGACGACGCCGGTAATGATCCGGGTAAGCAAAAGTCACACCTCATATATCACGCGAAACGCCGTAAATCCCGGCCGTCCCGCTCCATGATTTCATTTTTTCAACCCGCCGAAACGGCGCTCCCGTCGTCCGTAGTCGCGTAACGCCTCGACGAAATGGGCCGGCGTGAAATCCGGCCAGTTCGTATCCGTGAACCAGAACTCGGCGTAAGCCGCCTGCCAGAGCAGGAAATTGCTGAGCCGCAGGTCGCCGCTGGTCCGGATCACCAGATCCACCGGCGGCAGTCCCGCCGTATCGAGACGCGCCTCGATGGCCGCCGCGTCGATGTCGCCGGGAGCGATTCGTCCCGCCGCCACATCGGCAGCCAGTGCCTGCGTCGCCCGCACCAGCTCGTCCTGCCCGCCGTAATTCATCGCGATGCTGAAACAGACGCCGGTATTGTCCTTCGTCCGCGCCTCCGCCGCCCGGGCCTGCTCGCGGAGCGCTGGAGCGAGATCATCGACGCGGCCCAGGAAACGGAGCCGCACCCCGTCCGCGTCCATCTCGTCGATTTCCTTTGCCAGCTGGTCGGTGAAAAGACGCATGAGGAAATCCACCTCGTTATGCGGCCGCTTCCAGTTCTCGGTGGAAAAGGCGTACACCGTCAGCGCCGGGAGCCCCAGGTCAATGGCGACCTTCAGCGTCTGTTTCAGGGCGCTGACGCCGGCGGTATGCCCGGCTGTTCGCAAAAGGCCCCGGCCCTCGGCCCAGCGTCCGTTGCCATCCATGATAATGGCGGTATGACGCGGCAACCGATCCCGGTTCACCGCTTGGTACAGGGGATTTTCCGCCGCTTTTTCCGGCGTTGTGTCCCCCTTAAACAGCTTGTCCCACATGATTCCGCCCCCGGGTCCACGTCTTTTACAGTTGGCGTCCGGCCAATTCCAGACGCCGGTACATAAATCGGGCCCCTCTTATGCGCCTGGCAAGAGGGGCCCTTCTCATCACGGAGCGGCAATCGCCGAAACCGGACAGTTCGCCGCGCAGGCACCGCACTCCACGCACTTTTCCGGATCGATCTCGTAATGGGCTTCGCCCTGCGAAATCGCTTCCACCGGGCAATTCGCCGCGCAGGTACCGCAGGAAATGCAATCGTCACCGATCTTGTACGCCATGGTCTGACACCTCCTTTCGTTGTTTAGCAGCTACTATCAGACAAAATCCGCCCTCCGCCCGCGCCGTCTGACGCACGACGTAGAGACAGCTCTCATCCACCGGGAAAAAATGTTTCGTGGGACGCGTCAGCGAAATATCATATCCGATCCCCGCCGCTTCCAGGATGCGCTTCGCTTCCTCCAGCGGGTATCCGGCGACATCCGGCTCCATCAGACCTCCATGATCTCCTTTTCCTTGCCCGCCTTGGCCGCGTCCACGAGCTTGACGTATTTATCCACCATCTTCTGCATATCGTCCTGGGCCTTCTTCGACTCGTCCTCCGTGGCCTCCTTGGACTTCTCCAGCTTCTTGATGGCGTCGTTGGCGTCGCGGCGCAGATTCCGCAGCGCCACCTTGGCCTCCTCGGCCTTCTTGTTGATGCTCTTCTTGAGCTCCTCGCGGCGTTCCTGCGTGAGCTGGGGGATCGTCAGCCGGATGGCCGTGCCGTCAGAGTTCGGCGTCAGCCCGAGATCCGACTTCATCAGCGCCTTCTCGATTTCCTTGAGCATCGGCTTCTCCCAGGGCTGAATTACGATCATCCGGGGTTCCGGTACCGCGATTTTCGCCACCTGGCTCACCGGTGTCGGCGTGCCGTAGTAATCCACCGAAACTTTGTCCAGAAGCGCCGGCGTGGCCCGGCCGGCCCGCAACGAAGCGAAATCCCGCTTCAGCGCTTCCAGCGTCGTCTGCATTTTTTCCTCGCGCGAGGAAATGATGTCCTTGATCATGACTCATGCCCTCCAATCGTCGTGCCGATATTCTCGCCCAAGGCGGCTCTCACCAGATTTTCGTGGTCGTCGATATTGAAGACAACGATGGGAATCTTGTTGTCCATGCACAGGCTCGTCGCCGTGGAATCCATGACCTGGAGCCCGCGCTGCAGGACCTCGATGTATTCGAGCTCGTCGAAACGCTTGGCGTCCGGGTTCTTGTTGGGATCGGAATCATAGACGCCGTCGGTGTTCTTCTTGCCCATCAGAATGACGTCGGCCTCGATCTCCGCTGCCCGGAGCGCCGCCGTGGTATCGGTGGAAAAGTACGGATTCCCGGTGCCGGCGGCGAAAATCACCACGCGGCCCTTCTCCATGTGGCGAATGGCTTTGCGGCGGATATAGGGCTCCGCCACCTGGCGCATATCGATGGCACTCTGCACCCGCGTCATGACGCCGAGTTTCTCCAGCGCGTCCTGCAGGGCCAGCGCGTTCATCACCGTGGCCAGCATCCCCATGTAGTCTGCCGTCGCCCGGTCCATGCCCTTGGCACTGCCCGCCAGGCCCCGCCAGATATTGCCGCCGCCCACCACAATGGCGCAATCGATGCCATGCTTCTGAATCTTCTCGATCTGCCGGGCGATATCCTCCACCACCGTGGGATTGATGCCGAAGCCCTGATCCCCGGCCAGCGATTCGCCGCTTAATTTCAGGACGATCCGCTTATACTTCATTGCCCCCATATAGCGCCCCCATCCCGGCCTCAACCTGCCGGCCGATAATATCATCTAAATCAGTATAGCACCGATGAACCCGTTTAAGCAATCTTTTCCTGTAAAAAAAGAAGCGAAAAAAAGAGGCTGTCGCGTCAAAACGACTACGCGACAACCCCGGACCGCCCTTCAGACCTGACACCGCATTTCGGGTTGCGTAAACCTTCAGGCTTTAGCGCTACCGCAAAAGCCGGCTCTGCTAGCCTCCTGGAGAGGGAGGTGGCGAGCTTGCGAGCCGGAAGGAGACCCACTGCATGATAAAGATGCGTGAAACGTCGGATTCCGCGTAATCGTCAGGCTTGCTTTAACGCAAACTGTAAGTCATCGCGGCCAGTTACGTTATCCTAAGCTATATGTTACGGCCGCTGGCTCCTCCCTCCATCTGCTGTTTAGTAACGATGATTGACACGA
>JAFSWT010000127.1 GCA_017444395.1 Schwartzia sp. (in: firmicutes)
ATCCAAATAGATGCCTTCGGAAGTTGACAGGACGCTTCTATAGGTGTAAAATTTAGTTGTATTTTTAGGGGTGTGGACGTTGTTGCGCTTGCCTCTAAATCCGAATTTAGAGGCGGCATTCGATGCCACGACAATAAAACAAATACAAAGCGGCTTGCCGATGAGATTTTTCTCCCGGCAAGCCGCTTCTTTTTCTGTTTTTGGTGCCCGGTATCAGGCGATCTGGCGCCGGGCGAGCTCGGCGAAAAAGCCGTTCTTGGCCATCAGCTCATCGTAGGTGCCGTCCTCCACGATCTGGCCGCGGTCCAGGACGAGGATGCGGTCGGCGTTCTGGATTGTTGAAAGGCGGTGGGCGACGACGATGCGGGTGGCCCGCATTGTCTCCAGCGTTTCCGAGACGATGGCCTGGGTTTCATTGTCCAAAGAGCTGGTGGCCTCATCGAAGACGACAATCCGCGGATGGTTCACCAGCGAGCGGGCAATCATCAGCCGCTGGCGCTGGCCGCCGGAAAAGGTCGTGCCGCCCTCGTTCACCAAGGTGTTCATTCCCATGGGGAGTTCTTTGATATCCGCTTCCAGTCCCACCAACCGCGCCACTTCCCAGGCGTCGTCCATGGTGAGGGGCAGCGAGCCGACGATGTTGGAGAAGATACTGCCCTCCAGGAGCTGTCCATGCTGCATGACGACGCCTATCTGCCGGCGCACCGAGGAGACGTCGATCTCGCCGAGGTCCTGCCCGTCGTAAAGAACCGATCCACTCTCCGGTTTTTCCAGCCCCAGCAGGACGCGGAGCAGCGTGGATTTGCCGCTGCCGGAGCTGCCGGCGATGGCGAGGAAGGTGCCGGGACGGACGGAGAAACGGATATTCTTCAATACCAGGGGCAAATCCGGCTTGTAGCGGAAACTGACATCCGCGACTTCCATCTCCCCGGTCAATTCACTGGCGGGCAGCTTGCTCTCGGAGACCTCGCTCTTTTCCCGGAGAATCGGCAGGATACGCTCCATCGCCGGCATGAGGCCCCAGAGGGTGACGATGCCGGCCTTGAAACCGTTCAGAGCGTTGCCGAAGCTCCCCATGGCGGAGTTGAAGCTCAGGAAGCTGGCCGTGCTCATGAAGGCGGCGCCGGTGAGACGCTCCATGTCCAACTGTGACATGACGAAGTAGAATACGCAAAAATTGAGGACGAGGGGCTGGGCCTGGGTGATGAGTCCCAGCCAGTTGTCCTGCCAGCGGGATTTGCGGTTCCATTTCCACTCACGCCAAAGGGCTTCGTCCAGAGGTAGAAAGCCCGCTCCTCCGCCGCCCGCAGGCGGAACTTGTTGAGGCCGTTCAGAAGCTGCAGGAGCTGGCCGGATACCCGTCCGGAGGCGGTCGCCTTTTCCCGCTGAAACCTGACCTTGCGCCAGGAGAAAATCAGCGACAGCACCAGGAACACGAACCAGACAAAGACGGCCAGCAGGGCCATCTTGTAGCTGTACCAGAACATGAGCAGCAGGTTCCAGAAGCAGAAGATGCCGTTGAAGATGCCGTTGGCCACGGTGCTGGAAAGCTGATGGGACAGGGCGCTCACTCCCTGCATCCGCAAGGCCAGGTCGCCGACCTGATAGCGCCGGAAAAAAGCGGCGGGCAGCGACAGGAGTTTGATCCAAAGGGCCGACTCGGCGGAGACGCGAACGTGATTCTTGAGCCGGAGGACGGTGATGCCGCGCACCAGCGAAATCAGCGCCCCCGACACCGAGGTCACGAACATGACCTGCACCACCAGCAGCAACGCGTTCTTATCATAGCTGGGGATGATGTCGTTGAAGATGGTCTGCGTCACCAGCGGCGTGATGACCGGGATGAAACCGGCAATCAGGCAGCAGAAGAGGAGCAGCCAGTAATCCCGTTCCCAGCAGAGACGGGCCGCCCAGCGGAACCACTTCCATAGGGAGTCGATGTCCTCGGGCAATCCCTGGCAGAAGCAGTAGGCGCGGGTGTCGAAGCCGGCGGCGATTTCTGCCGTGACGGGGACACGCTTTCCCGCTTCGAGGTCAACGTATTCGTAGTGTTCCGGCGTCACCGGCAACACCGCCAGCGGTGTCCCGTCCCGGAAAGCCAGCAGGGGGCCGATATCCGTCTTTTCCCAGCCGGGTTCCAGGCTGACCTCCCGGCCGTGGAGGTCACGATTCCCCAATATCCGGAGGATGTCGCGCACCTCGGTGAATTGCTCTGCCCCATCCGGCAACCGGAAGCGGTCCCGGGCGATGCCGAACCATTCGCCGATTTCCTGCAGCGCATGGATGACCGGCGGTTGGTTCCTGTCCTCCATACGGCTGACGAAGGGCAGGTCAGGAATCAGGTTCCGCATGAGCTCGCTGAAGGAATTGGACAGCAGGAGCTCCTTCATGCGGGCAAACTCCCCCAGCCGCCCGGCGTCTGTCCGGTCCTCGGCCTCGAAATAAGACCGGTAGGCCCGTCCGAACTGGACTGCCTCCGAGTACGAGGCCTCGATGACAAAATTCTTCCCGTAGCGGGAAATCACCGTTTCCGTATCCCAGGCGGCCACTTCGGCGTCCGCCGTCATCGCCACCGAATCGCCGGCCGGCAGATACAGCAACTCGCTTTCCCCGAAGAAACGGTCGGTATCATCGGGGCCGACCGCTTCCCGGGGAAGCTCCAGCCAGGCCAGCGGAAGCCCCGGCGGGGCCACGAGCCGGGTACCCGCGGGCAGCGTCTCCCGGGTGCCGGCGTCCAGCGACTTGCTGGTTCGCGGCAGGAGATGACGCTCCGGCCGGCAGGACAGGATTTTCAGCAGGCTCTCCAGGCACAGCACCTGCTGCCGGATATCGGCGGTGACGATATCCTCCCGGTTCATGGGGCGGAGGACCGCCGGACTCGTGGCGATGGCCAGGAGGCGCAACGTGTCCCCACCCTCGTCGGGGAAGAAATACAGATAACCGCCCGGCCCTTCCTCGCACAGGTACTTTCGCCGGGTCCTGCCGCTTGCCGGCGCATAGACAACGTATATCTCAAAGGTACCGGACTCTATCCGCTGCAACGGGTACGCTTCATCCAGCTCAACCCATTCGCCGGTTTTCACTTCTCTGTTCATCAATGGCATCTTTCCCAACCCCTGATACTCTACCCTTGAATGAGCGTCTTGTAGAAGCCGTCCTCGGCCAGCAGGCTTTCGTGGGTACCTCGCTCCACGACGCGCCCCTTCTTCATCACGATGATCTCGTCGCAGTCCCGGATGGTGGACAGCCGGTGGGCCACGATCAGGCAGGCGCAGCCGCGGCGGCGGACGTTTTGCATGACCGCCTGCTCCGTCACCGGGTCAAGGGCGCTGGTGGCCTCGTCGAGAATCAGCAGCGACGGATTCGCCGCCAGGGCCCGGGCGATTTCAAGGCGTTGGCGCTGGCCGCCGGAGAGGTTGTAGCCGCCCTCCTCCAGCCGGGCGTCGTAGCCGCCCCGCATCAGGACGATATCGTCGTGGATCATGGCGTCCTTCGCCGCCTGTATGATGTCCCGCCGCGGCACGTTGGGATTGAACAGGGCGATGTTTTCCGCCACCGTGCCCTCCAGCAGGAAGATTTCCTGCTCCACCACCGCCACCGACTGGGCAAAGACCTCCCGGGGAATATCCTTGCAGGAGATGCCGTCGAAGAGGATTTCCCCCGACCAGGGCTGATAGAGGCCGCAGACGATCTTCGCCAGCGTCGATTTGCCACTGCCGGAGCGGCCCACGATGGCAACGCGGCGGCCCGGTTCCAGCGAGAGGTTGAATTTCTTGATGAGGGCCGGCGAGGCGTGCGAGTAGCCGAAGTTCACCTTCTGCAGTTCCAGTCGCCCCGACAGCTTTGCCGGAACCCGCCGCATCGTTTCCTCGTCCAGTTCCTTTTCCGGATCCAGCGGGTAGCGATAGACGTCGTTGATCTTCATGAGCTGTGAGTGGGTCTGCTGGATGTTCTGGGACATACCGGTCAGGCGGTCCACCGGGCTCTGGAAGTTCGACATGAGGCTCTGGAAGGCCACGAAGATACCGAGGGACATGAACCCGTCCATGATGGAGAATCCGCCCTCCGCCATGATGATGGCCCCGTTGACGCCGGCCAGCGCCGCCGGGACGAAGCTGATGAACTGGCTGTAATACTCCTGCCGCTGCATCATCGACAGGAATTTGGCGTTGGCGTCCGCCCACTTGATGAAGAAATCCTCCTCGTTGCCGTTGGCCTTCAACGTCTCCACGGCGGAGATGCCGGCCACGCTGATGCCATAGAGACGGCCCTGCTCCTGCTGCAGCTTCATCTGCTGCTCTTTGAGCCACTGGTAGCTGGCGCAGGTCACGAAGATGTTGATGGCGGTAAAGATGACGCCGATGACGGTGAGTTTCACGCTGTAAAGGAACAACAGCGTCAGATAGAAAACCGCGATGCCGATGTCGAGGACCGTCATCGCCAGTTGCCCGGTGACGAAGTTGGCAATCGTCTCATTGAGTTGAACCCGGGATGCGATTTCCCCCGAGTAGCGCGTCTGGAAAAAGGAGACGGGGAGCTTCAGCACATAGGAAAGGAAGGCGGCCGAGGACTCGATGGTCATCTGTCCCTGCCAGCGCAGCAGGCACCAGGCGCGCAGGAAATTCAACGTCAGCGTCAAGACGAGGGCGACGCCCAGAGCCAGCAGGACGTCAAACAGCCATTCGCGGTGCGTATAGGCCAGCACATCGTCCAGAAAGGTCTGGTTGACCAAAGGGACGCCGAGATTGACCAGAGACAGGCAGAAACCCACACCCAGAATGAAGGCCACCGCCCGGCGGTCCTCCAGGAGGCTGTGGAGCAGCGTCCCCCAAATGCTTTCCGGCTCGCCGTCCTGCACGAACGCCTCTCCGGGGCGCAGGATCAGCGTGACACCGGTAAAGCTCCCCTCGAACTCCTCCCAGGAAACAGAGCGGTGCCCGACAGCCGGGTCGTTCAGGAAGACCTCGCCGCTTTTCTCGTCCCACCCCTCATAGACGAGGAAGTGGTGGAAATTCCAGTGGATGATGAAGGGCGGCTGCAGGGAGCGCAGCTCCTCCGGCGCGTGGGTGAAACCCTCCGCCTTCATGCCCAGGGACTCCGCCGCCGTCAGCACGTTGCCGGCGTTGCTGCCGTTGCGGCTGACGCTGCAGAGCTCCCGCAGCTTTTCCAGCGGCAGGTATTTTTTGTAATAGCCCAGGATGATTCCGAGAGAAGCCGCCCCGCATTCCGCCGCCTCCATCTGGAGCACGACCGGCGTTTTGGCGCGCGTCTTTCCCATCTCAATCACTCCGTATCCATTGCTTCAGCTTGTCGAAGGCATAGACGAGCGGCGCCTTGCGGTCCACGATGGCGATGGCGGTACAGGTCATGCCCTCGGAAAGATTCTCGTCGGGCCCCTCCATCGTCGTCCAGAGATAACCCGACTTTGTGCTGTCGTCCCGGGTCAGCTCCACCCGTACCTCCATCACCGCGCCGCCGTTTTGCTTCACGACCCAGTTGGCGAATTCGCGGTTCCCCGTCCAGTAGGTGACGCGGTCGCTGTTCACGGGAAAGGTGGAGATGTCAATGACGGTGCCCACCAGCGAGCCGTAGAGGGAAGCGTCGATGGCGCCGGGAGAAACCTGGAGCGTCGTGCCCGGCTTGATCTTGTTGCCGGTCAGCGCCGGCACGAAGATGACGGCGAAGATATCCTGATTCTTCTCCTGCACATCCACATCATACAGCACCGCCCCGGCCTGGACGATCTCGCCGGTGCGGACGCGCCGGGCCACGACCTTGCCGTCATAGGGGCTGATGACCTGCGCCTGTTGATGGAACTTTTCCTTCGCCGAAGCGAGCTGCGCCGTACGGGAGCGCATATCCTCGTAGCTGGTGGCGGTGTGGGCCTGCTCGGCGTTGAGGTACACCTGCTGCTCCAGCTCCGACTGCTCGATGACCGCCACCACGTCGCCCTTGGCCACCCGTTCCCCGGCCTCCTTGTTCATTTCTATCACCCGCCCGCCGCTGGTGGGGGCGATGTTAGCGACGCCGTTGTCGTCGAGGAGGATGCCGTAGCCGGTGACCTTGTCGGCCATGACGCCGAACACTGACCAAACGACGATGGAAAAGAGCATGATCGCCACCGCCGCCAGCGCAATCCAGCCGGTTGAGGTGGTGATGACGAAGACCGTCCCCGCCTTTTCCGGCTGCTTGAGCTTTTCCAGGGCTTTTTTCTGGAATATCTGACTAGAACTCATATTCCCTGGCCTCCACTTTCATGCCCTCGGTATAATCCGCCGGGGTGGCGACGACAACCAGATCGCCCTCCCGGAGACCGCCGGTGATTTCCACCATGTTCTCGTCGCTGATGCCACAGGTGACGGTTTGCCGGGCAAGACGGCTCTCGTTGTCCAACGTAAAGACGCTGGCCTTTCCGTCCTTTTCCATCCCGTGGACGCAGGCAAGGGGAACCGCCAGGGCGCGAATGGTTTTCCTCGACAGGACCTCCACTTTGTCGTAATAGGTCGGCTCCATGATACCGCCGGGATTCTCCACCTCCCAGAGAACCTGATGATAATCGGACTGCGAATCGGCGGAGGGATAGATGTGCTGCAGTTTCATCGCGAACTGGTTGAGCTTCAGATCCGACGGCAGGCGCTGCTTGTCGAAGGGATAGGCCTTATGCGTCAGGCGGTGCGTCGGTATCTGGACGATGAAATGATCACCCATGGCCAAAAGCTCCAGAAGTTTTTGGTGGGGCAACACGGAGACGGCGTTGAGCTGCCGCAGGTCCGCCAGCATGAACAGGCCCTCCCCCGCCCGGACGTACTTGCCGGCCTCGCGGTAAATCTGGATGATATTGGCGTCCTGGGGGGCGCTGATGATCATCTTTTCTTCCTCGGCCCGCACCAGGTCCCGCTGGGCGATCTTGTTTTCCAGCTTGGCCCGGGCCGCGTCCCGCTGGGCTACGGCGCTGTCGTATTCCTGCTGGGAGATGGCGTTATGCTCCACGAGGTACTTGTACCGCTCGGCGGTCTGCGCGTAGTTCAGCGCCGTGGCCCGCGCCCCTTCGATATCCGCTTCCGCCGAGGCAATCGACGCCAAAAGGTCGTTGTTCGTCATCGTGGCCAGCACATCGCCCTCATGGATCCGCTGCCCCACATAGGCCTGAACCGTCTGGATCACACCCTCGTACTGGGCGGTGACGTCGATGGTCCAGAGCGCCCTTGTCGTGATGCTCACGTCCTTGACGACGGCGTGGATATCCCGATAGCCGGCGCGGGTAACGGGAAGCACCGTGTATTGCGCCGCTGCCATCTTGTCGATATGACGGCGGCTGGCCTCATTGATATAAGCGCCGTATCCGGCGACGAGAATGACGATGACGATGATGGCGACAATCGCTATTCTCAGATACCGTTGTGCCTCCAATGGCTTCCCCTCCTCCCCTGCGCCCTACAAGGCAAAGAAAAGCACTCCCTCCCGCCAGCCGTTTCCCGGCGGGAGGACAGTGCTTTCTTTTTTGTTTCTTCATGAACGGCGGGACAATCCCACCCCATGCACTCTCAGATAAAGACCGCGACCAGCGCGACCACGGCGCCCACGGCGACTTCAAACTCGGCCGCGGCGGTAGTGGATAGCTCCACCGCTTCCACGGCGGTTGTCACGGCCTCGGCCGTCTGAACGACATCCGACGCCGTCGAGACACTGCCACCGCCGGCAACAGCGGCCAATTCGGCCTTGGACAGCGCCTTCGGCGAGGCGGGCAGCACAAGATAGCGGGTATCCTCGGTGTTCTGGATGATACGGACTTCGACGCCCTCCGGGATAATGGTGTCGCTCTTTTCCACCCGGTTCAGGAAACTCTTCGAGACGGCCTGCACCGCTTCCTTCGGATTGTCGGCCGGAAGCACCAGGTACTCCACCAGCTTCGGCGCCTCGATGACCTTGTAGTTGACGCCCTCCTCGACCTGGAAACCGGCTTCGGTGAGCACATCCTCGGGGTCCTCCAGGAAGCGCTTCTTGTACGCCTCGTCCTCCCAGCACCGGGAAACGACCGCGCCAAAAGCCACCGCGTTTTTCTTCTTGTCCATATTACCACCCTTTCTGTATCACGCCAAAAAGGCTTGCCGCCACGGCGCCTTCGGCCGATTTCTCAGATAAAGACCGCGACCAGCGCGACCACGGCGCCCACAGCGCCCTCGAACTCAACCACGCCGGTGGTGGAGCCCTCCAGTATCTCAACAACGGTCGTTGCGGCCTCGCCCGTCTGAACGACATTCGTCGCCGTCGCTGCGCTGTCGCCGCCGGCGACGGCAGCCAGCTCCGCTTTGGACAGCGCCTTCGGCGAGGCGGGCAGCACCAGATACCGGATATCCTCAGGATTCTGGATGATGCGGACCTCGGCGCCCTCCGGGATAATGCTGTCGCTCTTTTCCACCCGGTTCAGGAAGCCCTTCGAGATGGCCTGCACCGCATCCTTCGGCTTGTCAGACGGCAGCACCAGATACTCCACCATCTTCGGCGCCTCAATGACCTTGTAGGTGACGCCCTCCTCCAGCTGGAACCCGGCCTCGGCCAGCACGTCCTCCGGGTCTTCCAGGAAGCGTTTCTTGTACGCCTCGTCCTCCCAGCACTTGGAGACAACCTCACCAAAGGCTACCACATTTTTCTTCTTGTCCATGATATCACCCTTTCTGAATCCAATATATGCTCCTATCATAACAAGCCGCCGCCATTTTCACAAGCGCCTTTTTTTGTTTTCCGAAAAAAACAGGAAACCGGCGGGAAAGCAACAGCGGTTTGGGACAGGCCCTTTCGGCCCCTAATTCCCTTCGCTCTCGTAGGGCTCCAGGAACAGGCCGGCAATCTCGAACTTCTTCAACAGATAGAACACATGGGCCGGCGAAGCGCCGGTCTCGTCCAGCAGCGCCCCGGCGATGTCCAGCGCGCTTTTTCCGCCCTCCCGTAGCTTTTCCAATACTTCTTGGTACAGGCGGGCCGGTAGGTCATCCTGCCCGCGGAATTTGAGCCGCATCGTCCCGGGGCGGGAGAAGGCGATACCCTCCTCCGTCGCCTCGAAGGAGAGGCCCGGCCGCAGGAACAGCGGCTGCGCCTTGGGGAACTCCGCCGCCATGTAGCGGCCCATCATCCCGTCCAGGACGCGCCGGAAATCGGCGAGGTCGGCGAAGGTCTCCCGGGCAATGATCTGCTCCCCCGTCGGATGCTCCGCCGAGGCGCCGCAGGGCGTGATCATCCGGATGGAACGCTCGGCCAGGTTGACGACGAAGCCGCTGAGGCAGCAGATCGTACCGCCCTCGCTCTCCGGCGCGGTCTTCAGCTCACCGCTGCGCGCCCGGCCCGCGTTGGCGAAGCGGCAAAAGGGCGCCTCCGGGAACTGGGGCAGGAGCTCTATGAACAGCAGCTCTTCCATCGTGAAATAGTCGAAAATCCGGCGCATGATATCGAGGCTCAGCACCGAGAAACGATGTATGCGCCGGTACTTCGGCATCGTCTTTTCCAGATAGGCCCGGGTGCGCTCCGGCCGGCGCATGGCCGCCGCCGTCGTGATCTGGGGCACAACGCCGAAAACCTCATAATAGTCCTCGGTGAATTTTTCGTAATCGGGATTGTCGAAGGGCTCCGTGGCGTAGTAACAAGTACCGGAGCCTGCCGCCGGACCGATGGTTTCCTTCGTGTATTCCAGAATGCCCCGCCAGAGGGCGCGGGTCTCGTCGTCATAGCGGGCGACCTTTTCCAGCCGCGGCGCGGCGATGCCGCAAAAAGGACAGCCCACCGAGCAGCCGAGGTCGAGCTCAAAGGTCAGCGGCACGTGAATCAGGGCCTCGTTCCGCGTGCCAAGCTCCGCCCAGCAGCGGTTCAACTGACGGCCCCGCCAGGCCCGGAACGCCGGATGCGTCGGCACGCATTCCTCCCGGGCCATCCGGTCGCGGTCGGCCCGCTTCTCCCGGATGAAGGCGTGATAGCGCCGGGCCGCCAGCGGTATCTTCTCCCGGTCGCCGGCGTTGTACTTCGTCGCCAGCTCGTTCGAGGTGAGAATCTGAACGGAAAGCACGTCCACGGAGAGTCCTTGCTCCGCCAGTGCCGCCACCGGATCCTCTCGGAACCGGGGGGCAAATCCCGGATCCATCGACCAAAGCTCCACCGCCCGCTTGACCTCAGCGACCTGCCGGATATAGGCAGCATCGTCCTGCGACGGGTCCATCAGCCTCCGTATTACCTGCTCACCCATTGTCTTTCAACTCCCTTTTCCAGGGGTCCGTATCGACGGCCAGGGCCAGATACTCCCCGCCGATATGCACCATCAGGTTTTCCTCCGTCAGATAGTCCAGCGCCGCCTGCACCTCATTTTCGCTGTAATCACCGGAAAACGCCTGCCGCAGCGACGCTTCGGCGCGCACGGCGCGACAGGCCCGGTAGAGTTCAGCTTGCAGCCCCTGCAAGTGGTAGACGGTATGCCGGGCAATGTCCCGCATATCGTAGATGACGACGCCCGCCGCCGTATCCTCCATATCGAGACGCTGGGGATCGAACCGTTCGCTTAGCCATTGGGCGACGTAATCCCGAATCCGGCCATAGGCCGGCCCCTTCAGCGTGCAGTTGTAATATTCCCGCAACGCGTCATCTCCGACGGGCTCGAAGTGGAACGCGACCCGGTCGATGAAATCCCGGTCGGCGAAGACGAAATCATAGGCGCTGGCCGGCCGCACCCTGAGGCCGTAACGCTCCGGATTTTCCGTGTACTCCCCGTACCGCTGGTAGATGATATGGATGAAGTGGTTCGGCGTCGGCAGATGCATGATCTTCGGCAGAAGATCGGCCATCTCCGCGTAATACGCCTCTTTTTCTCCCGGGAAACCGCACAGGAGATTCCAGGTGAGCATGACATGATAGGTCCGGCAGCTTTTCAATGTCTCGATCTGCTTGATGGCCCGGCAGCCCTTGTTCATGATGCGCAGGATATCGTCCTGGAGGCTCTCGATGCCGGGCTGGAACTGGAAGAAGCCGGCCGACGACAGCGAGCGCACATCCTGCTCCGTGAGGTTCGATTTGATCTCGGTGAAGATCCGCAGGGAAATCTGCCTGGCCTTCAGCGCGGCGGGCAGGTCCTTCATCTGGCGATAGCTCAGGATGCTGTCGGTAAAGACGCAGATCTCCGCCTCCGGGTACCGCCGGGAAAGCGTCTCCAGCTCGTCGGCGACATGGCCGGCCGTCTTATCCCGGTAGCTCCTGGCCGGTCCGTTCAGCCCGCAGAACGTGCAGGGCTTCCTCGCGCCCCACCAGCAGCCGCGGGAACCCTCCACCATGACCCGCGGCGATTCGTGGTCCGGGAAAAGCTCTTTATACGTGCGGACAAAATCGTCAAAATCCGGTGTCGGCAGCGATTCCGCGTCCTTCGTCACGCGATGGACACGACCCCGGGGACGCTCCGACCGGCGGGAAATCACGCCATAAGGCAGTTCCTCCGGCGGTATCTCCCCATCCCTGAGCAGACGGGCACAGACATCGGCGAAAATCTCATCCGCCTCGCCGAGAAAGACGTAATCCGTTTCCTTTATGTGCTCGATGAACGCCGCCCCGGCATCCCCCATGCAGTTCGAACCGCCAACCAGGATGATCGGCGGTTCCTTTTCCTTCTTCAGCCGCCGGATGAGGGCGATGTTCGCGTTAATCTGCTGGAACATGGAGGCCAGGGCCACGATTTTCGGTCGATGCGCCATCACCCGGGCCGCGGCTTCCTCGACGAACTCCGCCGCTTTCTGCTGCATCTCCGGCATATTGTCCATCCACCAATGGGCCCGTTCTATATCCCGCGGCTCAACGCCGGCCCACGCGAGACGCCGGTTGAAGAGCCAGTCGGCGTATTCCTCCAGCGAACGGAGCGTCTTCTCATGCGCCGCCCGGGCAAAAATCAGTTCCCCCACCTGGAAATCGGTGCTGGCGAACATCGTGCGGTTGAAATAAGTGATGCCGCAGTATTTCGCGAAATAGATGTACTCATGCTGAATGACGCTACTGATGCCCGCCTGTGTCAGGCTCGCTTTCAGCAGCGCCGGCGCCATCGAGGGTAAATAGATTTCCGCGAACGGCATAGAGACAAAGCAAACATCAATCCCCTCTGAACGCATGTACGACGCCTCATTTCTCATGTTTCGCCCGATGATTCCATGAACGGGCAACTTCTTTTCATAAGAGTAATATAACACAATTCCTACTGAAGGACAATCCTTTCAAGTACCCGAAAAAGCGGGAAAGCGCCCATTGTGAGATGCTCTACATTTCGAGATGCGTACACTGTTGGGCTTCAGCTCTATTGCCAGCCTCCCAGCGAGGGATTTGGCAGGCCGTGTTTATTGTGACTTTCATTTTAAAAGGCTTCCGGGGATTGTTCCCGGAAGCCTGGCGTTTCTTATCCGATTATTTCTTTGGCACGACCTTTTCCAGTGCCTGGCGGAAGCGCTCGCCTTTTTCCTCGAGGTTTTCGGCCTCGCGCTTGTAGTTCGCCTTTTCCGCGTCCGTGAGGTTGGCCGTGATGTCCTTGCTGTCCTTGACGATGGAGGCGCAGACGGCGCGGCCCCACTCGATGCCCGCCAGCCGGATGGCCGGATCGCTGCTGATGGCCTTGCGCACCGCGTCGCCCTGACCGGACTGGTCCTTGGCGTAAATCAACCCGTAGAGGTCCGCCAGCTTCGACAGCACATACTCGTCCTGATCCTTGGGCGTCATCTGGACATACCGCTTCATATCCGGCTCAATCTTCTCGGTGTACACCTTGCCGACCTGGAAGAGGCCGTAGGTGACAAAGCCGACGCCGATCAGCACCAACACGACAACGGCGATGAGCAGTTTTTTCCACAGTTTCATATCATAAGCTCCTTTCTCTCATCAGCGGACGGCGGCCAGCGCGTCGTACCACTTGAAAAACCCTGGTGCAGAGCAGCGCATCGTAGTAGCCGGGCACCATCAGCATCGCGCCGTCGTTCTCATACGGAACCATCGCCTGGCAGACGGCCGTACCGAAGGCCGGTACCGGGAAAACGGACGGGGTGACTGCCGCCAATGCCGCCGCCATCGCCGCCGTAAAAACGGTTCTTTTCACTTTCATTTCTGATTTCTCCCGGTGAATCGTATCCTTCTATCCTTCGCTGACGTAGCTGCGCTCGTTCTTCGGGATAGCCTCCCAGCGCACCGCGTTCGCCTCGACGCCATGCCTGATTCCCCACGCCGCCGCGATGCCCGCCGCTTCGCCCATGCTCATGCAGGTGGGCTGGATGCGGAAAGAAGCCTGCGCCGCGAAGCTGCCGCTGGCGCAGCGTCCCGCCACCAGCAGGTTGGAAATCTCGTTCGTCACCAGCGCCCGGTAGGGGATTTCGTAATACTGGCCTTTTTTCAGCTTCTCGCCGAGGTCGAGATCCACGTCGTGGATGTCGATGGGATACGCCGTGCGGCAGACCGCGTCGGGGAACTTCCGCGCCTTGAAATAATCCGCGGCGTCCATGTAATATTTCCCGCGAATCCGCCAGGACTCGCGCACGCCCACCATGCTCGCCTCGCGACTGATATAGGACTTCTCGAAGCCGGGGATGTTCCCGGCGAAGAAGGCCGCCAGCCGCCGCATCATCTTTCTCCCGAAGCTCACCGCCTTGCTCTGGGACACGGCGTCGGTGGCACTGAAAATCGCACCCGGCATTTGCGGGCAGTTCATGGACATCGTGGCGGTCTTGCCGGGAATCGTGAAGGCCTGGATGTACACGATGTCGTCCTGCTTCAGCGTCCCCTGCTCCACGCCGCGCTGGAAAAACGCCTCGTTCTTCTTCCATTTCGCGAATTCCAGGAACGGCGGTTTGCCCTGTTTCAACGCGTCCTCCACGATCTGGGCGAAAAGCCCCCGGGTCCAGTCGTCCTTCAGCTCCTTCGTGAAGAAGCGGTAGACCTTGCCCACGTCAATACCGCCCATCTCAAAGCGCAGGCTCATGGATTGGTTGCGTCCGGTCTTCTCCGAGCCCTTTTCCGCCGGGACGCCCGCGAACCTTGCCAAGAGAGCGTCGCCGGTACCGTCGATAAAAACTCTCGCCTGTATCTTCGCCAGCCCTTCGACGGTCTGCACGACGCAGGCGGTGATTTTCCCATCCTCCGTTGCCGCGCCCATGAGAGCCGCATTGTACAGGATATCGACGCCCGCCTCCTCGCACATCTCGTCATAGACGAGAGACAAATATTCCGGTATGTACTGCCCGCAGCCGCCGCCGTAGTAAGTGTCGGTCTCGATGCCCAGCAGCGGCCCCGTTCCCTGGGCCTCCATGCGTCTGTTCAAATCGGTGATGTACGGCGTGTCGCTGTCATGGGCGAAGGTCGGCATACAGGGGAAAACGCAGCCCTGGGTCTGGAGTCCGCCGAGGGAAATGCCGCGCTCGACGAGCACCGTCTTCGCGCCCTTCCGGGCCGCGCTGATGGCTGCCGCCGTTCCCGCCGGGCCGCCGCCCACAACGCAGACGTCGACGTTGAACAATACCGGCAACTCCGCCTCGCTGAAATCCATCGACGGCGTGGGAGGCGCCGTGGCCTCCGCCTTCGGTACGTCAGGGGCGCCGCCGAGCATCATGCCCGCCGCCGTCAGCCCCGCCAGTTTCATGAAACTGCGGCGGGAAATGGGGATTGAAAAAGACTTGTTTTCCATGAATCCGCCTCCTCTTTTTTGAATCAGAGCTTCCACTTTGCCGCCGTCTCCGGTGACAGGTTTTTCAGATAATCGATGACCACCACGCAGTCCGGACGGACATTCCTCGGTGTTAAGGCCGGGGCATTCGCGGATATCCACCATCCGGTTGTACTTCATGCCGGGGCGTCCGTCGCCCGACCAGTAAAAATTCTTGTCCACCTGCGTATAGGGGATGGCGCAGCCGGGATCCTCCGCGATGCCGAAGGCCTCGGTGAAGCGGCGCGTGTTAAAGAAAAGGGGGTGCCGTTTTTCCTGTGGCAACCCCTTATTTACGGTTCCTTATTGCACGATCGCGCCGGTGCTGGCCGACGTCGTCATTTTCGCGTAGCGGGCCAGATAGCCGGTCTTGATCTTCGGCTCGGGCTTTTTCCAGGCCGCTTTGCGTTTTGCCAGCTCGTCGTCGCTGATTTTCAGCTCCAGCTTGCGGCCGGGGATGTCGATGGCGATGATGTCGCCGTCCTCGATCAGCGCAATCGGGCCGCCCTCCATGGCCTCCGGCGAGATATGGCCGATGCAGGCGCCCTGGCTCGCGCCGCTGAATCGTCCATCGGTGATCAGGCCGACTTTGAGACCCGCGCCGGTGATGGCCGCCGTCGGGTTCAGCATTTCCTGCATCCCGGGGCCGCCCTTCGGGCCTTCATAGCGGATGACGACGACGTCGCCGTCGTGGATTTCCCCGCCCATGATGGCGTCGATGGCGGCCGTCTCGGAGTCGTAGCATTTCGCTTTTCCTTCATAGACGAGCATATCTTCGCTGACGGCCGACGCCTTTACGACGGCGTAGTCGGGACAGAGATTGCCGCGCAGGATGGCGATGCCGCCCTCTTTGCGGTAGGGATCCTCGACGCTGCGGATCACGTCGGGGCGCAGGATTTTCGCGTCCCTGATGCGGTCGCCGAGCTTTCCGGTGACGGTCAGCGCATCGAGATGCAGGAGGTTCTTCTTTGCCAGCTCGTGCATGACGGCGGAAATGCCGCCCGCTTCGTCGAGGTCCTGCATGTGGTGGACACCGCCGGGGCTCAGCTTCGTGATGTAGGGCGTGCGGCGGCTGATCTCGTCAAAGAGCGGCGCCGGAATCTCGATTCCCGCCTCATGGGCAATCGCGGTCAGGTGCAGGACGGTGTTCGAGGAACCGCCGATGCCCATATCCGTGGTGATGGCGTTCTCAAATGCCTCCCGCGTCATGATGTCGCGCGGGCAAATATTCTTTTTGACCAGCTCCATGATCACCGCGCCGGCGCGCTTGGCCAGCAGACGGCGCGCTCCCGTGTGGGCGGCGGGGATCGTCCCGTTGCCCGGAAGGCCCATGCCGAGGGCTTCGGTCAGGGAGTTCATGGTGTTCGCGGTGAAAAGGCCGGCGCAGGAGCCGCAGCTCGGACAAGCGTGGGCTTCAAGGTCGGCCATTTCTTCGGCGCTGATCTTGCCCGCCGCGAATTTGCCCGCCGCCTCGAAACACTGGCTGACACTGACGTCTTTCCCGTGGAAGCGTCCGGCGAGCATGGCACCGCCGCTGACAACGATGGACGGGATATTGAGCCGGGCCGCCGCCATCAGCATCCCCGGCACGATCTTGTCGCAGTTCGGGATCAGTACCAGACCGTCGAAGCCGCTGGCCGTCGCTACCGCTTCGATGGAGTCGGCAATCAGCTCGCGGCTTGCCAGCGAAAATTTCATGCCGGTGTGTCCCATGGCGATGCCGTCGCAGACACCGATGGCCGGAAACTCCATCGGCGTGCCGCCGGCCGCCGCGACACCCATCTTCGCCGCTTCCGTGATTTCCCGCAGATGCATATGGCCCGGAATGACCTCGTTGAAGGAATTGCAAATGCCGATCAGGGGCTTTTCCAGCTCCTCCGGTCCGAAGCCGAGGGCATAAAACAACGACCGGTGCGCGCATCGCGTCGGCCCTTTCTTTACCACGTCACTTTTCATGATGGTCCTCCTTTTGTCGTTCAAGCTGTACTTACCCATGATTGATACAGGGTTCGCCCTCCATGATATCACAAAAACGCGCAAAAATCACGCGGTATATTTTATGCCCGGAACAGGTGAAACAGCTGAAAACATGATATAATGGAAGATAAGAAAGGAAGCGGCCAACATGTTGATAAACCGGACAGAGTATCTGACCACCGTAGAGGACATCAAGGCGGAGATAAAGAAGGCCCAGTATCACGCCGCCGTGAAGGTGAATCATGAATTGCTCCTGCTGTATTACCGCATAGGGACAGTCATCAATACACATAAGGTATGGGGGAACAAGTTCATCGAGAATCTGGCACGGGATTTACAGTTGGAATATCCGGGCAGCAAGGGATATTCCGTGCGCAATCTCAAATACATGGCCAAATTTGCCGACACATATCCTGATTGGGAATTTGTGCAACAGGTTGTTGCACAAATTCCGTGGGGACAGAATATCATCATACTGGATAAGGTCAGTAATCCCAAAGAACGCATTTGGTACTTGCAATCTTGCCTGGAAAACGGCTGGTCCCGCAATGTCCTCGTTCATCAAATTGAGAGCGATTTGTATGCCCGTCAGGTAGCGTCAAAGAAAACGAGTAATTTTGGAAACCGGCTGCCCGCGCCGCAAAGCGAATTGGCAACGCAATTGATGAAAGACCCGTATATATTTGATTTCGTCTCGTTCCGGGAAGACCTTTTGGAGCGGGATATTGAGCGGGCCCTGGTCGCGGATGTAACCAAACTGCTATTGGAGTTGGGGACCGGCTTCGCTTTTTTGGGCAATCAGTATCATCTGAATGTCGGCGGGGAAGACTTCTATCTTGATTTGCTCTTCTACAATCTAAAGCTCCGCTGCTATGTGGTAATAGAGCTGAAGACGGGAGAATTCAAGCCAGAGTATGCGGGCAAGTTGAATTTTTATCTTTCGGCCGTGGACGATATTCTGAAGGCGGAACATGACGCCCCCACGATTGGCCTTCTCCTTTGCAAGAGCAAGAATGATCTGGTCGCCGGGTACTCCCTGCGGGATATACAGAAGCCCATCGGCGTCAGCGAATACAGAATCACGAAGGAATTGCCGGAGGCATTCCGGGAACAGTTGCCGTCCATAGAGGATTTACAAAAGCGTATCGGCGGCCATGATGGGGAAATATCGTAAACGGCTTCTGAATCCAGGAGGGTTTTCTCGTGAGGTACAATCATCATCGGTGAAGGAAAGTGGCAGACCGATGAACCGCCCCACTCGCTGCTTTCCGGTTGACACACGGCCGGGAGTTTAGTAAAATCCAAAGTGACAGTTTAGATTTACATAAATCAGGTGATGATTGTGTATTACGAACGAACGATCGAACCTGTCGTCCGGGCTGCCAGCGAAACCTTCCCTGTCCTGCTGCTTACCGGCCCCCGGCAGGTCGGCAAGTCCACGCTCCTGGAGCGGATGGCGGACGCAGACCGTCGGAAGGTAACGCTTGACAACCCAACCATCCGTCTGTTGGCGAAAACGGACCCGGAGCTGTTTTTGCAGCGCTACGCGCCCCCGGTCCTGATCGACGAAGTCCAGTACGCCCCGGAGCTCTTTCCCCATATCAAGATGATTGTTGATCGGCGCCGGCAAAACGGCGACTTCTGGCTCACCGGCTCGCAAATGTTCCGCATGATGAAAAGCGTCTCGGAGTCACTGGCGGGCCGGGCCGCGATTGTGCCCATGCTCGGCCTTTCCTCGGCGGAGGCGGACGGCCGCCATCCGGGCGCGTTCCGGCCGGAGATTCCCCTGCTGACGGAGCGGTTGGCCCAGGCAAAGCCCAAAACGGTCATGGAGATTTTCGAGCGCATCCACAAGGGCTCGATGCCTCGTCTCTATGAGCAGGAGAATGTGGACCGGGCGCTCTACTATGAATCCTATCTTGAAACCTACCTGAGCCGGGATATCCGGGATCTGGAACAGGTGGCGGACGAGACGGCCTACATGAATTTCATCCGCATCGTGGCGGCGCGGACCGCCACCAATGTGAACTATGAAGCCCTTGCCCAGGAAGCGGGGATTTCCGCCCCCACGGCCAAGAAATGGCTGTCCGTTCTGGTTTCCTGCGGCATCGTTGCCCTCATCGCTCCCTACGCCAACAATGCCCTCAAACGGGTGATCAAAGCGCCGCGGATGTACTTCCTGGACACGGGACTATGCGCGCACCTGCTCGGCTGGGGCAATGCCCGTGTACTGGAAGCCGGCGCCATGAACGGCGCGTTTTTTGAAACCTGGGTGGTCTCGGAAATCTATAAAAGCTACCTGAACGCCGGCAAACGTCCGCCGCTTTACTTCTACCGGGACAGCAACAAAAAGGAAATCGACCTGATCCTGTATCAGGACGGAACCGTTTATCCCGTAGAAATCAAAAAAGGAACGGCGCCGGCAAACGCGACGAAACATTTCCGCGTCCTGCGTCCCATCGCGGAAGAACCGGCAAAAGGCCAAGCCTCTTCCGAGGCCGCGCACCTAAAAACCGCCATCGGCACCGGCGCGGTCGTCTGCATGGCCCCCGATCTGATTCCCATCGACCGGGAAAACTGGTACGTCCCAGCCTGGTGTATATGAGAAAAGGGCAGGCCTCCTTTGGGGGAGCCTGCCCTTTTGCCGTCACGCCGCTTTCCTTTCGGAGAGATTTGACTACGCAGTACGCAAACCGCCGAATTTCATGTACAACCGTAAGATTCGCATTACGCAATATGTTTTCGGTGCCTTTCCCGTTCACGCGGCTTCGCGCTGCCAGGCATAGGCTTCCTCCACGATCCACGTAAACAGGGCCATCGCTGTGTCGTACGGCAGGAAATCGTCCTTGTCCGCGGCATCGTCCAGATTTTTCCCGATAGCGGTTTCGGGATGGAACTGCAGGCCAACGGCGAAGGTCTTGTCCGTCCGTTCCACCGCTTCGATGAGTTCGACGCCGTCCGTGGTGGCGATTCCCGTCACCGCGAGGCGCGTGTTGTCCACATTCCTGACGCACTGATGATGCCAGGACGGCACGTTTCGAAGCGTCCCGGTTTCCGCCATCTCATACAGCCGCGAGCCCGGCAGCACCGTGACGTCATGGCGCGCGAAGCCCCGGTTGGCGCCAGGCGCGGGTTTCGGGGCGCGGTGCTCATAGCGGTGGTCGCGTCCCATTCCCCTGAAGTACGCGGGGATGTCCTGCGCAAACTCCGCCCCGGAAACGACCGACAGCATTTGCATGCCGCGGCAGATGGCCAGCAGCGGGATGTCGTGGTCGAGGCAGTACGTCATCAGCAGATAGTCGGAAACGTCCCGTTCGGCGCTGAAGTCCTTGTCCTCCCCGTTGTTGAACCACGGTTCCGGGCGATAGTAAAGCGTCGGGCTGATGTCCTCCCCGCCCGGGAACATCACGAAATCGACATCCCGGACAGCGTCCGCGGCGTTGGAGCCGTGCCAGGTATTGCAACGCACGAGTTTCGCGCCGGCCGCGTCCAGTATGCCGGCCTCCGTCACATTTTTCGTCAGGCGCCGGTCGTCGTCATAGGAGAGGTCCGGCGAAAGGACCTGATCCAGCACGACGCAGACGCCGCCCGCCGCCTCCACGCTCCGGCACAGATCGACAAACGTCGCGGCTTTCAGGTTTGGCCGCCAGGCGATCCCGATGACCGGGGCTTTTGCCAAAGCCGTACTCCCAAAGCCGCCAACGATGAAGCCCAGCAGCAGGGCAAGCAAAAAGCGCCGGACGCGAATCCAGCGCCCGTCTCCGCCAGTAAGGCCCTTTTCCCTCCGTGTCTCTTTCCCGTCCGTTATCAAAAGAATGACCTCCTTTTTGATTGTATATTCGACAAGCTCCCTCAAAATCCTTCCGGAACAAGAAGGCAGGAAGCACGCCGTCTTCCTGTCTTTTTGATGAATCAGGAACGGGAAACGGGCATTGGGGGCACAGTTTCCCATTCATCTGACACCTCCACCCTCTATGTCCCAAATAAGCTTACCACTTCAGAATCCCTCGGAAAACGAAAGGGCTCCGGCTCTCAGGCACAGAAAGCGCGCCTGATTCCCAAAGCGCATCTCCAAACAAATATTCCAACAAGCGGCAGGAGTATCGTTCCCCCTTGTCGAATATATCCGGCAGGACAAGACCGAGCGGGAGGGAATCATCATGGAGCCAAACATCATCCCCTACGAAAAGACAGGAGCCATTATCGACGATATGCAGCATATCATCGACGCTGCAAGGACACGTGCTTATCAATCCATCAACATCTTGCTGGTGTAGCGAAACTGGCTGTTGGGAAAGCGTATCGCCGAAGAGGTCATAGAGGGAGCGGATCGCGCCGAATATGGGGCAAAGGTTATCCGGAATCTGGCGAAGGAATTGACGCGAATCTACGGAAAAGGCTTTGATTACAGCAATTTGTACAAATTTGTCAAGTTTTACCAATTCTTTCCGACGATTGTGGACGCAGCGAGTCCACAATCCACCCCTTTACTTTCATGGACACACTATCGGGTTCTCCTTCAGGTATCCGACCCCACCGCAAGGGAATGGTATGCCCGGGAAGCCGCCAACGAGACCTGGAGCGTCCGCACCTTGCAGAGGAACATCAACACGCAGTATTACTATCGGCTCCTGCAAACCCAGAAAAAGGATGTTGTCAAAGCCGAGATGCGGGAAAAAACCGCGCCGCTTCAGCAGGACAAGCTGGAATTCATAAAGAATCCCGTCATCGCTGAGTTTCTCGGGCTATCACCGAATACGGATTTTTCCGAGAGCGACATCGAAAAGTGCATCATCAGCAACTTGCAAAAATTCCTGCTGGAAATGGGCAAGGGCTACGCTTTCATCTCCCGCCAGCAGCACATCAAAACGGAGAAGGAGGATTATTTCATTGACCTCGTCTTCTACAATTATATCCTGAAATGCTATGTGCTCATCGACCTGAAAGCCGGAAAAATCACCCATCAGGACGTAGGGCAGATGGATATGTACGTCCGCATGTACGATGAATTGAAGCGCCGGGAAGACGACAATCCCACCATCGGTATCCTGCTCTGCACAGAAACCGACGAGGATATCGCCCGGTTCTCCGTCCTGCACGGCAACGAGCAGCTTTTCGCCACGAAATACAAGCTCTATCTGCCAACCGAAGAAGAGCTGCGGGCGGAAATCGAAGCGCAGAAGACGATGTTCTTCTTGCAGCAGCAGGAAAAAGAGAAGGAAGAAAACGGGAAAAACTGAAAACCACTGAAACAGTCACGCCCCACCCGGAATGTCCGGATGGGGCTTTTCATTCTTTACCCCCATTACTCTGGTTGCTCCCAGCTTGCGAAGGCTTTCCTCGCCGTTCATCCAAACGGGATAGACTGCCCCAAAACGGTGCCATACGGATCTCCGTCAATCCGCCCCATGGGCCGCCTCGTCCGCCTTGCCCTCCGTCCGGGCCAGCCGAAAGGCGATTGGGGATGGTTTGCCTTCCGCTTTATCCACTGGCGCTTTTCCCTTCGTTAATCGTAGGTCTTGATGAGCGACAACGCGTTCTCCTGGCAGATCATGTCCACCGTGGCGGGCCGCAGCTTATCCAGCAGCGTGTAGTATTTCACCACCTCCGCCGGGTAGGTCTCCCAGTGCCCAACCTTGTCGGTGCCGATCAGGAAGCGGTCGGGATAGCGCTCGATCAGCGTCACCCAGTCGTCAAGGTTGTTCCCGTCATAATAATTGGTGGGGAAATGGTCGAGGAAATAATAATCATAGACCACCCAGGAGATATCCACCCAAAGGTTCTTGTTCTCGCGCAAAAGGTCGTCGGCGATCGTCGTCAGCCCCTTGATTTCCACCCGGCGGGAAATGCCGACGTGGGCCCAGATGATATTGCAGTTCCGGTTGTAGGCCAGGGCCCGTTTCAGCTCATCCAGATACAGGATGCGCTCCGTGTTCTGCGCCGTCACATTGTGATGCACCAGCACCGGTAGCCCCCTGGTCGCCGCCAGGTCATAAATGCCCTGGAAGCCCGGACTGTCCATGTGGGGCGCTTCCCCGTAGGTCAGCGCCGTGAGGTCGTCGTGGCGGCTCATGATTTCCCCGATGCCCTGCCAGAATTTCGGGTAGAGGCGGAGAACCTGCTCCACATGGTCCGCCGCGAAGCGGTCGTTGCCGTTGAATCCGCAGCAGAAGGGATAGAACCGCTCCCGTATTTCCGGCGGCTGCGCCAGAAGCTCTTCCGCCACGAGGAAATCCGTCGCCGAGTAATAATAGCAGCGGCTGTCGTTGGACAGATAATAGTGGGGCGGCTCATCCATGGTGTCGTCCCACTGCTTGGCCATGCCCATGCCGAAAATCACGGCCGCCGGGACACCCGACATATCCATGGCGTCGCAAAGGGCCGGGAAGCCGTCAGAATTCTGCAGGAAATCCGTGAAATGAAGATGCGCATCGAGAATATCGTACCGGGGCTTCTCCTTCGGCGGCTGGATCTTTATCTTCCGGTCCGTCGCCCCGGGACTTCCCGGCCGGTGGGAGGTGTACGCCGAGCCGGGCCGCTCCTCCCCCGCCCGTGCAGTCCCCGGGGAAAAGCCCGCGACCGCGCCCGCCGCCGTGACCGCGGCCAGCTTCAGGAAATCGCGCCGGCTGACGCCTTCAGTGCTCTGCTTTTCGTTCCTTGCCATGATACAATCCCCTTTCTTTTCGCCAAATTGTCAGTTCTCATCGCAGGCGGCGGCCCGAAAAACGCTTTCGCCAGAAGCCCGGGCCGGAGACCGGGACCCGGCGCGGCCACCATGTTCCGCTTCACCATCGTGCCGGAGGCATGGCCCCGGCAGGAAACGACATTCCCGCCCCTGCGCCGGGAACGGTTCATCCGATGCTGACGAACGCGCCCCCGCCCGCTTTCGATTATTCCTTGCCTTTATTCTATACGATTTTGAAAGAAAAAACAGGACCCATTCGAAAAATGGCTCAATTACCAATGTTACCAACAGCCTCCCATAGAGGCTATGGCTGGACTATTTTCCTTCCAGCCTGTCATCTGCTTCCTGAAAAAAATCGCTGAAAGAAATCCTTGCCGGAACGCTGGATTTTTTTGCCGGAGCCTTGTATAATATCAATCTGTAGATTTGATTTTTTGCAGGAAGGGTGGAAGATTCTATGTTCATGGGAAAGACTTTGAAGAAACTGGCTGTCGGAGCCGCTGCGCTCCTGGCGGCGGGCATGATCGCCGGCTGCGGCGGCGGTAGTGGCAGCGGCGGCGGTGAGAAGAAGGACGCGGCGCAGAAGCAGTACAAGGTCGGCATCGTCCAGCTGGTCGAGCATAACGCGCTTGACGCCGCCAACAAAGGATTCGTGGAGGGGCTCAAGAAGCGCGGCTACGAGGAAGGCAAGAACGTCACCTTTGACCGTCAGAACGCCCAGGCCGACCAGTCGAACCTCCAGAACATCGGCCAGCGCTTTGTCAGCAACAAGGTCAACCTGATTTACGCCATCGCCACGCCGGCGGCGCAGTCCATGGCGAACCTCACCAAGGACATCCCCATTGTCGGCTCGGCCATCACCGACTACGTCGGCGCGAAGCTGGCCGCCAGCAACGAGGCCCCGAAGGGCAACGTCACCGGTACCAGCGACATGAACCCCATCAAGGAGCAGATTGACCTCTTGATGAAGGTCTTCCCGAAGGCCAAGACCGTCGGGACGATTTACTGCTCCAGCGAAGTCAATTCCGAGGTTCAGGTCAAGATGATGAAGGAATACGCCGAGTCCAAGGGGCTCAAGGTGGAGACGGCGACAATCTCGACGGTGAACGACATCCAGCAGGCGGCGCAGAGCCTCGCCGGCAAGGTGGACGTGTTCTACGAGCCGACGGATAACGTCATCGCTTCGGCCATGCCGACACTGGTTGCCGCGACGGACGCGGCCGGCAAGGGCATCGTCTGCGGCGAGCCCAATATGGTGACGGGCGGTGGCCTCATCACTTACGGCATTGATTACTACAAGCTGGGGATGCAGTCCGGCGAAATGGCGGCGGATATCCTCGACGGCAAGACGAAGCCGGCCACGATGCCGATCCAGACCGCCAAGGACCTGAAGGTCGTCATCAACAAGAAGGGTGTCGCCAAGCTGGGCGTCAAGATTCCCGACGACATCATGAAGAACGCGGACCTGGTGGAATCGAAGTAACCGGCTCCCGATAGCAGCACGCAAATAAAGGAGAGAAGCCAACGCTTCTCTCCTTTTTTGCGTGCCGTCGTATTGCCCCGGACAGGGGGAATTGACACCGTGCGTGAAAATGACGCAATTTTGGTTGAAAGCCGGAAAGAGCGACATCGTTCCCCGCCTTGTGGTTCATGGGATGAAGGCCATCGAAAAATCGCGTGGCAAAAAATCAAAACAAAAATATTTTGTTTTGATTTTTTACCCGCGTCGTCGACGATGGTCATGAAGCCATACCACATCAGCGTTTGCGGTCATACCGAAAAAAGAGGCTTCGCCAAAATTGGAAGGGTTTGGGAAGGAGACCACTGCATTGCGAGCTACGCAAACCGTCAGCATTCGCGTAATCCGTCAAAGTTAGCTCTGCTTGCCTCCCAGCGAGGGAGGTGGCGAGCTTGCGAGCCGGAAGGAGACCACGCACCTTCGAGTTACGCAAACCGACAGACTTTCACGCAAATTGTCAGATTCGCTTTACGCAAACTGTAAGTTCTCGCAGGCCAGTTACTTCATGTTACAGCCATACCTCACGGCCGCTGGCTCCCCCCCGTGACATGCCACTGGCATGTCACGCCCATCCCGGAGGGGGGCGAGCAGAGCCGCCTTTTTCAACTTGATGAAACCTTTAGGTTTCGCGTAAACCGTCAGAGCTGGCTCTGCTTGCCTCCCAGAGAGGGAGGTGGCGAGCTTGCGAGCCGGAAGGAGACCACGCACCTTCG
>JAFSWT010000128.1 GCA_017444395.1 Schwartzia sp. (in: firmicutes)
CATTGATCCGGTGGGCGGGGTTTTCACCAGCGAGCTCAAGCACGACGTGGCCTTCCGGGTGGGGAACCGGCTGCTGTTTCTCATCGAGCATATGTCAACCAGCAACCGGAATATGCCGGTTCGTATGCTCATCGGGGCGGCGGAGTTTTACCATCGCTATATCAAATCCCTGGGAAAGCGGGCCATCCACCGCAAGCAGCGACTTTCCTTGCCGGCGCCGGAGTTCCTGCTGTTCACGAACGGCCGGGCGGCGAAGGACGGCGAGGGTGAGATGCGCCTGTCGGAAGCCTTCGGCGGCAAGGGCGCGCTGGAGCTCGTCGTCAGAGTGTATGACGTGCGCTATGACTCGGGACAGCAGCTCTTGAAGAAATGTCCGGTTCTGGAAGGCTATAGCCTGTTGGTACATCAAGTGGAGCAGGGAAAGGCGCAGGGCCTCGGGGACGAGGCGGCCATCCGCCGGGCCATCCTGTTCTGTAAGGAAAACAACATATTGTCGAAGTTTTTGGAAAGGAACAACGAGGAGGTGCAACAGGCCATGATGTTCGAGTGGAGCATGGAAGACGCTCTGGAAGCGAGGCGCGAGGATGGGCTGGAAGAGGGCAGGGAAGAGGGCAGGGAAGAGGGCAGGGAAGAGGCCAATCTTTCGGCCGTTCGCAATCTGATGCGCAATTTACACCTGAATGCCCAGCAGGCGATGGATGCCCTGAATATCCCTGTTGTGGAGCGGGGGAAGCTGGAAGCGCAGCTATAGAGAGAAACCGCAGGCGCTTCGGGCGGGGGTAATGTCAGGACAGATAAAGAAAAGGCTGTTGCCGGAGAGAACATGTCCGGCGACAGCCTTTTTTGTATTGGGATGAAAATGAATGGTTTCCGTAGGGGAGACGGCAGTCCGGCTGCTTGCCGGTGCCTGTATGGTCCCGGTCAGCCGAGCTTTTCCGCCAGCAGCTTGTTTACGAGCTGGGGGTTGGCCTTGCCCTTCGAGGCTTTCATGACCTGGCCCACCAGGGCGCCGATGGCTTTCTTGTTGCCGCCCTTGTAGTCGTCCACGGCCTTCTGGTTTTTGGCGATGACGTCGTCCACGATGGCCTCGATTTCCTTTGTGTCGGTAATCTGGACGAGGCCCTTGTCTTTTACGATCTTTTCCGGGCCGTCGGGGGAGGTCCACATGGCGTCGAATACCTGCTTGGCGATTTTCGAGGAGATGGTGCCCTTGGCGATGAGGCCGATCATCTCGCCCAGGCGCTTCGCGTCCACCGGCGTTTCTTCGATGGTCTTGTCCTCGGCGTTGAGGTGCTTGGCCAGGTCGCCCATCATCCAGTTGGCGGCGAGCTTCGGGTCGGCGCCGGTGGCGATGACGGCATCGAAATACTCCGCCATCGGCCGCGAGGCGGTGATGATGCCGGCGTCGTAGTCCGAAAGGCCGTAGTCTTTTGTGAGACGCTCCCGGCGGGCGTCGGGCAGCTCCGGCAGGGATTTTCGCCAGGCCTCGATTTCCTCCGCCGTGGTGACGATGGGCGGCAGGTCCGGCTCCGGCATATAGCGGTAGTCGTGGGCTTCTTCCTTGCTGCGCATGGAGAGCGTCATGCCCCGCTCCGGGTCCCAGGTGCGGGTTTCCTGCACGATATGGCCGCCGTCGTCGAGGACCTCGGCCTGACGCTCGACCTCGTAGTTGATGGCGTCTTCCAGGGCCTTGAAGGAGTTGATGTTCTTCATCTCGGTGCGGGTGCCGAGCTCTTTCGAACCGGCGGGACGCAGGGAGACATTGATGTCGGCCCGCAGGTTGCCCTGTTCCATGCGGCAGTTGGAGACGTCAATGTACTCCATGATGGACTTGATTTTCTCCATGTAGGCGCGGGCCTCGGCCGCCGAGGACATATCCGGCTCGGAGGCGATTTCCAGCAGCGGCACGCCGGTGCGGTTGTAGTCCACGTTGGAGGAGGCGGAGTCGTTGATGGTGGTGCCGGAGTGGACGAGCTTGCCGGCGTCTTCCTCCATGTGGATGCGGGTCAGCCGCACGCGCTTTTTCCGGCCGTCCACGTCGATATCGACAAAGCCGTGTTCGGCGATGGGCAGGTCGTACTGGGAGGTCTGGAAGTTCTTCGGCAAATCCGGGTAGTAGTAGTTCTTGCGGTCAAATTTGCTGTACTGATTGATGGTGCAGTTGGTGGCGAGGCCCGCCTTGATGGCGAACTCGACGACGCGCCGGTTCACTACCGGCAGTACGCCGGGAAGCCCCAGGCATACGGGGCAGACATGGGTGTTCTGCTCGGCGCCGAAGCCGGTGGCGCAGCCGCAGAAGATTTTTGTGGCCGTTTTCAGCTCGCAGTGGATTTCCAGGCCGATGACGGTTTCGTATTTCATGCGCGGGCACCTCCCAACCGGGCCATATCGTTATGGAAGCTCTGGCTCTGTTCGTAAGCGTAGGCGGTCCGGAGCACCGTGGTCTCGTCGAAGGGGCGGCCGATGATCTGGAGCCCGATGGGAAGCCCCTGGGCGCTGTAGCCGCAGGGCACCGAGATGCCCGGCAGGCCGGCGAGGTTCAGCGGCACGGTGCAGATGTCCTGGAGGTACATCTGCAGCGGGTCGGCAATCATTTCGCCGATCTTGTAGGCCGGCGTCGGGGCCGTCGGGGCTGCGATGACGTCCACTTTTTGGAAGGCGTCGGTAAAGTCCTGCTGGATCAACGTGCGAACCTTCAGGGCTTTCAGGTAATAGGCGTCGTAGTAGCCGGCGCTCAGGGCGTAGTTGCCGATCATGATGCGCCGCTTCACCTCGGCGCCGAATTTCTGGCTGCGGGTGTTCGTCATCAGTTCCACCACGTCGGCGCCGTCCACGCGGGCGCCGTAGCTCACGCCGTCATAGCGTTCGAGGTTCGTCGCCGCCTCAGCCGGGGCAATCAGGTAGTAGGCGGCGATGGCGTACTCCGTATGGGGCAGGGAAATCTCCGTGACCTCGGCCCCCAGGGATTCCAGTTGTTTGATGGCGGCCCGGACGGCTTTTTCCACGTCGGCGTCAATGCCCTTGACGAAGTATTCCGCCGGCAGGCCGATGCGCAGGCCCTTGACGTCGTTTTTCAAGGCGGCGGTAAAGTCCGGCGCCTCGGCGGGGCTGGAGGTGGAGTCCATCGGATCGTGGCCGGCGATGGCGTTCAGCAAATGAGCGCAGTCGGTCACGTCCCGCGTCACCGGGCCAATCTGATCCAGTGACGAGGCGTAGGCGACGAGGCCGTAGCGGGAAACGCGGCCATAGGTGGGTTTGAGTCCCACTACGCCGCAGAAGGAAGCCGGTTGGCGGATGGAGCCGCCGGTGTCGGAACCCAGTGCCCAGACAGCCGAGCCCGCGGCCACCGCCGCCGCGCTGCCGCCGGAGCTGCCGCCGGGAACGCGGGCCGTGTCCCAGGGATTATGCGTCGTCTGATAGGCCGAGTTCTCGGTGGAGCCGCCCATGGCGAACTCGTCGAGGTTCGCCTTGCCGACGATGACCGGGGATTCTTTCGCAAGCCGCGTCATGACCGTCGCGTCATAGGGCGGCACGAAGTTTTCCAATATCTTCGAGGCGCAGGTGGTTCTGATGCCTTTCGTGCAGATGTTGTCCTTCACCGCGCCGGGAATGCCCTCGAAAAAGGCGATGTCTTCCCCGGCGGCAATCTTCTTGTCCACGGATTCGGCCTGGGCCATCGCCGCTTCCGGCAGCACCGTGAGATAGGCCCCGACTTCTTTTTCTGTCGCGTCGAGGCGGGCCAGCACGTCCCGCGTGAGATCGGCGGCGGAAATCTCCCGCTTCACCAGCAGGTCATGGAGTTCGTGGGCCGGTTTATCATAGAGAGCCAATGTCGTTCCTCCTTACCCTTCCAGTACCTTCGGCACCTTGAAATAGCCGTCCTCTTTCAGCGGGGCGTTGGCCAGCGCCGCCTCCCGGTCCAGGGACGGCCTGACCTCGTCCTCGCGGAACACGTTCTGCATGGGCAGGGCGTAAGTCGTCGGCGCCACGTTCTCCGTATCGACGCCTTTGAGGTTTTCCACGTACTCCAGGAAAGCGCTGAGCTGCTTCGTGTAGTCCTCCGCCTCTTCCGGCGGGATGGACAGGCGCGACAGCACCGCCACGGTCTCCATATCCTCTTTGCTGACTTTCATGTTCTCACCATCCAAAATGAAGTTTCAGGAAAATGCATACTTCGCTATTATAGCACAGAAAGGCAAAACTGCCAAAGGAAACGCACCGCCGGTTCGTGGGAACCCGAGTTTTACAGTTTGAAGCCAATATTAGCAAATCAGATAGCACGCAAAGCCAGAAAAGACGCGAATTCAGCGTCTTTTTTGTTTCTGCTCTTTACGTTATGCTCTATTTGTGCTATAATATGGCGTGTGATAATATGATCCGCAAAGACAGAAAAAAATTCAGAGACGGCACAACCAAGACCTATATCCGCGTCACAGAAGGCTACCGCCCTGGCCGCGGACTCCCGCCAAAACAAAGAACCATACGGAGCTTCGG
>JAFSWT010000129.1 GCA_017444395.1 Schwartzia sp. (in: firmicutes)
ATCATCAACCGACAATCAAAGCCGATTTGTCGGATTCGGGAAGGAAGGATTATCATGGCGAAAAAACAGCCGGAAGTGACCGAAGCGACGCGGCAAACGCTCATTGACGCTTTTTGTCTGCTGAACCGGGACACGCCCATCGAGAAAATCACGATAGCCGCCATCACGCGCAAGGCCGGGTACAACCGCTGCACCTTCTACCAGTACTTCAAGGACGTCTATGATTTACTGGACCATATCGAAGACATCGTCATCTCCCACGTCAGGGAGAATTTCCAGAAGAACATCACGCAGCAGGATTTCAGCCGGACGTTTTTCGACGCCTTCACGCGCATACAGCAGGAGCGCTCGCCTTACTTCACGCTGCTCCTCCGTCCGGCGAACCGCACCCACTTCACGGAACGGCTCACAGAGGAAGTGCTGCCTATCTTCATGGAGCGTTTTCATTTGCCGAAAGAGCACCCGCATTCCGAATATCTCGCCGGCATGTACCTTGCCACGGTGCTAACGGCCATCGGCCATTGGATCAGCCATGACCGCGCCCTTCCGTTGGAGGATTTGTCCCAAATGCTCAGCAACGTGCTGACGCAGGGCGTGATGACGGAAATCGGCAAATGCCGGTGATGAAAAAGAGACAAGGAAGCGACACAGGCTGCCGGACTGTCGCCGCCGGCAATGGATTGGTTCTTTCAAATTCCGTTTGGAAGGATACGCTGCGCTGCAACCACAGACGCAGGGGAAGAATTCCTTATCGAGCGACGAGATGCGGCGCTTTATCGACGTCATAGAGAAGTCTCATGCTGCATATCGAAAAAAGAAACCCGCCCGTATTGCCTTGTTGAGCAATGCGGGCGGATTCTATTTGCCGTATGTGTTATTTCGCGTAGCCGAGACTACTTATCCACGGGGCGACATCGCCGGGGCCGTCAGCGAGAATGCCCTCGCCGATCGTCGCTCCCGACGCCGAGGCGCGGACGCTGTCGAGGCTGTCCGAGAGAGGGCTGCCGCCGCTGGTGGCGAAGGGGATGACCGTCTTGCCGGACAGGTCATAGCTTTCGAGGAACGTCAGCGCGATCATCGGAGCGTCGTACCACCAGATCGGGTAGCCGATGAACACCACATCATACGCCGCCATGTTCGCCACGCCGCCCTCGAACGCCGGGCGGGCGTTGTTGTTTTTCTCCGCCTTCGCCACGTCAAGACATTCGTCGTAGGCAGGGTAGGGGACAGCGGGCTTGATCTCGAAGAGGTCGCCGCCCGTCTGCGCGGCGATTTCCTGGGCGACTTTCGCCGTGTGTCCCTGATAGGAGAAATACGCGACGAGAATCTTTCCGCCCGCCGCCTCGGCCTTTCCGCCAAAGCCGGTCAGGCAAAAAACCGTTGCGAAAACTACGGCAAAAGCCAAAAACATCCGTTTCATCACAGAAACCTTCCTTTCATTTTTTCATTTTTCCGCCAGGAGACATCCTTCTGTCGAATGGAATCCCGTCTTTTCGCTCAGGCGAATCCTCAAAGATGAAGGCTGTCCACCCACGACTTGAGCTCATTCACGCCCGGATTGCCGTTCAATAGTTTCCCTTCCGCGATGGAGGCGCCGGGGCAGCTTTTCCTGAGACCGTCAACGCTTTTGCCGAAGCCGCTGCCGCCGGAAGTGGCGAAAAGAATGATCTTCTTGCCGGAGAAGTCATATCCCTCCAGGAAACTGTTGATGATGTGCGGCGCCACATACCACCAAACGGGAAAACCTAGGAACACTACGTCGTAGCTTTCCATATTCTCCACACGTTCGGCAATCTCCGGGCGTGAAGCATCATCCGCCATTTCCACACTGCTGCGGGATTTCTTGTCGTTCCAGTTGAGATCCGCTCCGCTATAAGGCTGGGCGGGCTTTATCTCAAACAAATCCGCTCCCGCCGCCGCCGCGAGATTCCTGGCCGCCCTGGCCGTAGTACCGCTGGCCGAAAAATACGCCACTAACCTCTTGCTCATAAACATCATCCTTTCCGTCTCTTATGAAAGTTCGCCCTATGCCCTTTTCCCGGAAACCCGCAGCCCTTTCGCGCTCAGTACGATGTGCGACGGCTGGTTCTTTATCTCCCGCGCCGACAGGAAGATGGACGAGAGCTTCGGCAAATAATTGCCATAGGCCTCGGAGGTAACGTAGCGTTCATAGGCCGTCTCGTCACGGTAAATCTCCATCGTGTGGATGATGTTCGGCGCGTCGTGCTCCGCCGTCACGAACATCCCCAGCACGCCGTCGTCGTCCCGTACGGCGCGGATGGCCTCTTCTTTGACCGCGTGCTGGTATTCGGCCAGACGCTCCGGTCTGACCTCGTAGCGGTGCATGAAGACCACGGTGCCGACGCCCTCGGCCTTCTGTTCCAGCACGATGGCGTTGGCTTCGAGGATTTTCAGGCTTTTCAAAATCGGAAAGCGCTGGGCGCGGTATTCCTGAAACGCCTCGCTGGTGCTGTGGATGCGGTAGGCCTCATAGCTTTCGTAGATTTCCAGCAGCCGCAGCACGTCGGGATTTTCCTCATCAATGCCGCCATACAGCGCGTAGGTGCCCGCCTCGCCCGCCGCCGTGGGGCCGACGGTCGCGGCGGCGATGGCGCCCATTTTCGCCATATCGCCGGGGGTGGATTCCACCACCGCCCAATGGATCATCGGCAGATTGCCCTCCGGGGTGCGGATGGGGTGGGCCATTGCCGCGCTTGCCGCAATCATGGCAACGCCGCCCACCAGCAACGCTGCCGCCTTTTTTGCCAGTTTGTTTTTCATCGTCGCTCCTTTTCTTCCGTCAATAGCTCATTTTCCTTCATACTCGGAAAAATTCCCGGCAATCTTGCCGGCCGTGAACGACCGGACTTCATACTCGGCCAGGCCGCCCTCGTAATAGACGTCCTCTTTCAGGATCGCCTCGACGGCTTCGCGGGAGGGGGCCGCCGTGATCATGATGCCGGCCATCTCCTTGTCGGTATAAGGCCCCACCAGCAGGAAATCTCCCTGCTCAAAATGACGGGTAAACCATACAACATGCTTTTGAAAGAGTTCCTCGCCCTTGCCGGCGGGGATTTTTTCCGGTTTCAATGTCTGATTGATGATGAACATGACGCGTTGCCTCCCTGTCAGTCACTTTTGGTAAGTCCCAACAACTTTTTCGCGTTTTCCGCATACACCTGACTCGTCCAGCCCCGCCGCGCGAGGTCAATGTCCAGCGCTTCCTTCCGTTTCAGCAGGATTGGCGCGAGCACATAGGGATAATCGCTGCCGTAGACGATATGGCCGGCATCCGTGATGCGGAGCAGCATTTCCATCTGGTCGGGGGCCGGGTCGCCGGCGAGGTCGAACCAGAGATTTTTCAGCCCCGCCGCCAAATCGACGGGTTGCATTCGTCCCATCGACGCCAGCAGTTTGAACATGCCGCTCGAGCGGCTTTTCATATAGGGCAGGAACGAACCGCAATGCGGCACGACGAGACGGATACGCGGGAATTTTTCCAGCGTCCCGTTCGCCAAAAGGTTCAATACCGCCCGCGTCGTGTCCGCCGGATATTCGTAAAGCGCCATGACGCCGCCCGTCACGACGCCTTCCCTCGGAAGCTGACGCGCGGGGCTTGGGTGCAGGATAACGAGGGCGCCGCGCCGGTCCATCTCCGCGAATACGGGATCGAACCGGTCGTCCCCCAGATAAACGCCGTCGCTGTTCGAGGCGACCTTCACGCCCAACGCGCCGAGGTTATCCATCGCGTAGGCGATTTCCGCGATGGCGCCTTCCACATCCGGCAGCGGCAACGCCGCGACGAAACCGAATTTGTCGGGATAGGCACGGCAAAGTGCCGCATATTTCTCGTTGACCTGCCGCGTCACCGCGCGGGCCAGGGCCGCGTCGCAATTATAGGTATGCGGCGTCGGCATCGAAAGGACGCTGTAATCAATGCCCGCGTCCGCCATGAATTGCAGATGCGCCTCCACGGACCACTTCGGCAACGGAAACCCTTCCTCCGCCAGCGCGTCGATTCCCAAACGCCGCAAGCCCTCCGCGTAGGAGGGCAATATCGCGTGGGCGTGGAAATCAATGCGCCGCCCCGACGGGAAAAGACCGGCGCCTGCCGCCTCCGCCCGGGCGGGGAAATGGCCGAGCCAGGCGGAAAGCGCGCCCATAAAACCCAGCTTCAGGAATTCCCTTCGTTCCATTGAATCACCTCGAATTCGTCGGTTCTCCGCTTTCGTTGCGGTTAGGCATTCATTTTCTTACCAGCCGTCCGGCGGCGTACCCGATCACCGCGTACAATCCCACGATGGCCAGCAGTACGAGCAGGAAGGCGGCAAAGGGTAGTTTCGTCGCCGCCGTGCCGAAGATGTGCTTCATCAGCAGCCGGTCCCCGAGACGATGGAGGAACGAGCCGTAAACGCCGAGGGCGGCCGTCAGCGCTGCCGCCAGGCAAAGACCGCCCCGGACGCGGCGGGAGGATGCGTCCAGCCCCGCCCAAAGGACAAACCGTCGCCACAGCCCCGCGCCGTGCAGGCCGAGATGCAGGCCCGTGAGAATCAGCAGCCCGTAAGAAGACGTGATATGCACCTGATGGGCGACGATGCTCCGCTGCCATGCCATACCGAAAAAGCCGTGAAACAGTTGATTGGCGATGGCGAGGCCGCTGACCAGCGCCAGCGCGAAGCACACCGCCAACGCCGCGTTGACGACGGCGGGGATTGCCCGCCCGGGACTCCAGCGTCCGCGGGGAAGGGCGGTCAGCCAGCCCCGGTTCCACGCCAGGTGGAGCAACACGCCCCCGCCCATCCCTATTCCCAGCGCCTCATGCAACGCCTTCGGCAAAAACTGGAAGCTCATCAGAAGGAACAGGCACACCAGCAGCGCCGCGTCCAACGCGCCCCGTTTCATGACACGTCACTTTCCCTCGGCATAGACTTCCTTCGCCATGTTGAAAGCCGCACACGCCTTCGGCCAGCCGGCGTAGAAGCCAAGCTGGGTGATGATCTCGACCATCTCATCCTTCGTGACGCCGTTCTTCTTTGCCGACTGGATATGGAATTTCAATGAGCTGTCGATGACGCCGCTGGCGACGAGGGCCGACACCGTAACAATGCTGCGGTCGTGCAGCGAGAGCACGTCGTTTTTCGACCAGACCTCGCCGAACAGGATGTCATCGTTGTACCGCGCGAAGTCCGGCGCGAAATCGCCGAGCCGGTCACGCCCCGCCGTCTGCACTACTTTTACCGCTTCTCTCTTTTCTGCCATTTCCGCCACTCCCATCGTCGTCAGGTTCATCGTCATAAACGTCGCCGCCGCCAGAGCGCCGGCCAGCCATTTCTTCGCTTTCATCTTTTTTCCTCCTCTGTCAAAGCGACGCGCCGATTTTTTGCGCCATATCCCCGAACGCGGAACGCTCCACCAGGGAGCGCGAGCCGCAGCCGGTGCCCAGCACCTGCCCGACGTCCGTCCAGTTCATATAGCGAACCAGCGTCTCATAGTGCGCCACCAGCGCCTGGAATGTCCAATCGGCGCTGTTGTAGGCCGTGGAAATCAGCACCGATTTCTTGCCGTTCAGCTTGCCGGTGCGCGAATAGAAGCGGTCCACGATAATCTTGAGCTGCGCCGACATACCGTAGTAATAAAGCGGCGTCGTCAGCACCAACATATCCGCCTCCAGCATCTTCGGCATCAGCTTCGTCTCGATGGCGTCCTGATAAATGCAGGGGCCGTCCATGCCGCACTTGTCGCAGCCCCGGCAGGGATGCGTGTCCTCGTTCGCCGCGTCAAAGGTGAACACCTCATGCCCAGCGCTTTTCGCCCCCGCGGTGAAGCGGTCCGCCAGATAGATGGACGTGGACTCGTTTTTCGGATGGGGGCTCGATGTGATGACGACAATCTTCATTTTCTTTCCTCCCGATATTTCGCCCTTCGCGGGCGGCTTCGCCTCGATTTTCCTGTCCCCGCTGACGGCGGCCAGGCCGCAGCCGCTCAAAAAGAGCGTCATCGCGCCCAGGCCGCCGATTCTCAGAAACTCCCGCCGGTTCACGGCAACCACCTCACATCATTTCAGCTTCGCGTATTCCGCCGGATCCACCGGCTCCAGCCATTCCGTCGAAACGCCCTCGCCCGTCAGCATGATGGAAAGGTGCTGCATCATGTGGTTCGGGCCCGCGCCGTGCCAATGCTTCGTCCCCTCGGGAATCGTGACGACCTTGCCCGGGATCAGCTCCTGCGGCTCCTCGCCCCAGATCTGATAGTAGCCCTGCCCCGCTTCCGTGACGAGAATCTGGCAGGTGCCGTGATGGATATGCCAGTGGTTGTAGGCGCCCTTCGTGAACGTCACGTTCGACACGCCGATTTTGTCTTTCGCCAGCCCCGCGTGGAAC
>JAFSWT010000130.1 GCA_017444395.1 Schwartzia sp. (in: firmicutes)
AGTGACGGAGGAACGCCAGCAAGTAGAGGACCGCCTGGCGACCGCCCAGGCCGTCCACGGCGACGACGTGGAGGAGGCCGAGTCGAAGCCCGCGGCCAAGAAGCCCGTCCGCGCCGAGCACATCGGCCGCAACGACCCCTGCCCCTGCGGCAGCGGCAAGAAGTACAAGAACTGCTGCGGGAAGGGAAAATAAAACCCCGTAGCAATACCGATATATTTTTTCGACAGGAAGTGAAACGTCAATGCTGGAAGATTTGAAAGCGCCAATAACGGCTTTGAAGGCAAAGCTGGACGAAATGGGGTCGTCTCTTTGACGTCGCCCGCAAAGAGGAGAAAATAGCCGAACTCGAATACAAGATGGGGGCGCCGGACTTTTGGGACGACAACGAGGCTGCCCAGAAGATCAATCAGGAGCTCAGCGACCTCAAGACCGGCGTCGATAAGTACAAGGCCCTGACGGCCAAGGCTGACGATCTGCAGGCCCTCTGGGAACTGGGCATGGAATCGCCGGAGGATATCTCCGAAAGCAACGTCCGGGAGGAACTGGAGGCCATCCAAAGTGACCTGCGCTCGCTGGAGCTCGAGGTGCTGCTCGCCGGCGACTACGACGCCAACAACGCCTATCTGGAGCTCCACGCCGGGGCCGGCGGCACCGAGGCCCAGGACTGGACGCAGATGTTGCTCAGGATGTACGGCCGCTGGGCCGAGCGCCACGGTTTCTCGGTGGAGACCATCGACCTCTTGCCGGGGGACGAAGCCGGCGTGAAGTCGGTGACGCTGTTCATCCGCGGCCACAACGCCTACGGCTATCTGAAATCGGAAAAGGGCGTGCACCGGCTGGTGCGCATCTCGCCCTTTGACGCCAACGCCCGCCGCCATACGTCCTTCGCCGCCTGCGACATCATGCCGGAAATCGAGGACGCCAAGGAAGTCGAGGTCAACATGGACGACGTGCGCGTCGACACCTACCGTTCCAGCGGCGCCGGCGGCCAGCACATCAACAAGACCTCGTCGGCGGTGCGCATGACGCATATGCCCACGGGCATCGTCGTCCAGTGCCAGAACGAGCGCTCCCAGATCCAGAACCGCGAAGTCTGTATGCGGATGCTGCGGGCCAAGCTGTTCGAGCTGGAGCAGAAGAAAAAGGAAGAGGAAATCGCCAAACTCGAAGGCGTGCAGCAGAAAATCGAATGGGGCAGCCAGATCCGTTCCTACGTCTTCCAGCCCTATACGATGGTAAAGGACCACCGGACGAGCTTTGAGACCGGCAACGTCCAGGCGGTCATGGACGGCGACCTCGATGGCTTCATCGAGGCCTTCCTGTCAGCGAAAGCCAACCATCAGCTTTGATTTTCGGTATCTAAAAAAAGGAGCGACATCGCTTGCGCAAGACATTGACTTTTTTCGTGGGCATCCTCCTCGTACTCCTGGTGGCCCTCCAGATCGCCCTGCCCATCCTGGCGGAAAAGACGCTGGAATCAAAGATCGGCCAGGCCCTCCGGGCCACGGAGGTCAAGGCGGACGTCAGCGCCCTGCCGGCGCCGCTGCTCTTGCTGGGCCACATGGACCGCGTTGACATCTCGGCCCGCGACGCCCTGCTGGGCGAGGTCCGGGCGGCGAAGCTCCATCTCACCGGCCGCGATGTGGACATCCCGCTGGACGCTGTCAGCAAAGGGCAGTTCGTCATCAAGGAAGCCAAAGAACTGAAAATCGACGGCACCCTGACGGCGGCGAACCTGGCCGACCTCCTGCGGCGGCAGGTGGACCGGCTGGAAGATGTGACCGTCACCATTGAGCCCAGCCTTGCCGTCGCCGAGGGAAAGGCGAAAATCGCCGGCCAGACGGCGGACATCCACGTGGAGGGGCTGGTGCTGGAAGACGACAACCGCGTCTATTTCCGCATGACGAAGCTCGTCCTCAAGAATTCGTTGCTGGGGCGGGCCGTCATCGGCAACTTCTTCGGCGATGTGGAAATCCTGGACTTTAGGCGGCTCAACCTGCCGGTGGAGCTGGACACCGTCGAGATGCAGGACGGCCAGGTCGTGCTCACGGCCAGCCAGCATAAGAACAACCCGTAAGCCCTCCCCTCCGGGGAGGGGGGATCGCCGAAGGCGGTGGGTGAGGTCAATCACGACCAAGAAGGTTCCATGCTCATTTTGAAAAATAAAGCAACAGAAGAACGAGGGCAAATGAAACGATTCCAATACAACCGGGTGCTGCTGGCGGTCATCCTCGCCGGCTTTCTGGCGTCGATGGTCATCAACGTCATGCGCTACCGGGCGGAACAACAGAATATGACCGTCGACCTCGCCATCGACTACGAGGGACTGCTGGAACTGGCTCAACGCGAGGGGCGTCCCCCGGACGAGGTCCTGCGGTTGGCGAAAGAAGCCGGCATCACCTCGCTGGCTGTCTATGAGACGACCTTCAAGAAGCTCAACGTGAACGGCAAAGCCAGCGCGACGCCGGGCGCCGAAATTCTCGAACGCTATCACAGCGGCTCACTCTCCAGCCCCGGCTGGCGGTCGCTGGTGGAAAGCGGCGCCATCGTCGGCACCGAGGTCTATGTGACGGGGCACGACGCCCTGACCTTCCGTGAAGTAAAGGAGGACCTGATCCTCCGCCTCGGCGCGGACCGGGTGCGGCCGTTCACCGAGGACGGGCAGGAGGTCCTGGCGGTGAAAGCCGAATACCCCTCCTTCCTGAAGATGAACCTGGGCCTGCCCACCGATGAGATGAAAGCGGTGAACGCGGCCGGGTTTCATGTCATCGCCCGGCCCAGCAATTACAACAAAGTCACCGAAGAACAGATTGCCGCCATCTTCCGCCGTCTCGACGGCATCCGCGTCTCCGAGCTCGTCTATTCCGGCCCCGAGGCGCTGGGAGCGCCGGATACGCTGGAGCCGGTGGTCCGCGAATGCGAGGCCCGGGGCATCACCCTGGGGCTCATCGAGGCCACGACGCAGCTCCAGTTCCTGCCCCAGGAAGGGCTGGTACCGACGGCCCGGGCTCTCGGCTACCGGGCGGCACGGCTCTACTCCATCCCCAAGGACGAGCAACTCAAGATGAAGCCTCCTGCGGCGGTCAGCCGCTGGGCGAACACCGACGAGGAACGCAACATCCGCATCGACCTCCTGCGCATCTTTGACAAGCCGGTCATCGGCAAGACGCTGCTGGAAACGAACCTCGACTACATCTCGGATACCCGCGACATCCTGAAGTCGAAAGGCTTTTCCTTCGGCCCGGCGACCTGGTTCGAGCCCTTTGAGCCCTCGCCCGTCCTGCGGGCGCTGGTCGTCATCGGCGTCGCCGCGGCGGGTGTCCTCTATCTCTCGCTGGTCATCCCGGCGCTGAACCGGCGCCCCCGGCAGCAGCTCATCCTGTTCGCCGTTGGCGCCCTGCTGGCGGCTGTCCCTATCCTTATGGGACACGGCGGCAAGATCCGCCTGCTGGCGGCCATCGCCAGCGCCAACGTCTTCCCGGCCCTGGCCGTCATCTGGCAGCTCGACCGCCTGCGGGCCATGAACGAGCAGCCGGACTGGCCCCTTTCCCGGCTCATTCCCCTGGCGGCCGTGGCCCTCTTCCTTTCCGGGGCCATCTCCCTCGTCGGCGCCGCCCATCTCTCCGGGGCCCTTTCCGACGTCGAGTATTTCCTCGAGGTCAACATCTTCCGTGGCGTCAAGCTGACCTTCATCCTGCCCATCCTGCTGGTGGCGGTGGCGTTCCTGGAGCGTTTCCCCGTCTTCGGCGGCGACATGGCCGACTCTCCCGGCCTCCGGGAGCAGGCGCGGCGGCTGCTCGACATGACGGTGACGGTGCGGACGCTGGCGGTGCTCTTCGGCCTCCTGATTGCCGCCGTCGTCTTCGTGGCCCGCTCCGGGCACAACATGGGAATGCCGGTCTCGGGGCTGGAAATGCGGTTCCGGGCTTTCCTGGAGCACGCCCTCTACGCCCGGCCCCGGTCCAAGGAACTCCTGATCGGCCATCCGGCCTTTATGCTGGCGGCGTACGCGTTTTTCCGCCACTGGCCGGCCATGGTATTCTTCCTGCTCGTATTGGCGGCGACCATCGGGCAGGGCTCAATGGTGGAAACCTTCGCCCACATGCGCACGCCGGTCATGATGTCGTTTGCCCGCGGCATCGGCGGCCTCGTGGGCGGAGCGATGATTGGCGCGGTAGCGATGGCGCTGGCCGCGGTTTGGGACAGGCTGCTTAAAGCGGCAAAGGAGAATCAGTCGAAGGCATGAGCAATATCGTTGTGTCCGGGTACTACGGATCGAAAAACGCTGGCGACGAAGCGATGCTGGCGGCCATGATCGAGGTACTGTCGGACATCGACCCGAAACTGAATATCACGGTCATCTCCGCCGACCCGAAGGACACCGAATCCCGCCACGGCGTGAAAGCGGTTCCCTGGCTGGATTTCGGCCAGATTGCCACGGCCCTCCGCCGGGCCGATCTCATGATTTCCGGCGGCGGCAGCCTGCTGCAGAACGTCACCAGCGGCCGGAGCCTTTACTACTATCTGAGCGTCATCCTGCTGGCGCGGCTCCTCGGCACGCCGGTCATGCTCTACGCCCAGGGCATCGGCCCCGTCTGCGGCGCCTTTGCCCGCTGGGTCATGCGGACCGTCGGCAACCACGTCTCGCTGATCACGGTGCGCGACCAGGGCTCCATGGACGAGCTGCAAAGCCTCTCCATCCACCGGCCGCCCATCCATGTCACCGCTGACCCGGTGCTGGCCATCCACCCGGTGGACCGCGGCATCGGCCGGGGCATCCTGCGGAAATTCAAAGCCGACGGCGCCCGGCCCCTCATCGGCATCTCCGTCCGCGAATGGCGCGGCTGGGACGCCTACAAGCAGGCCATCGCCGAGGCAGCGGACCAACTGGCGGACGAGTGCGACGCCCGCATCGTCTTTTTGCCCATGCAATACCCGGAGGACGTCCACGCGGCGGAAACCATCGCCACCCGCATGAAAGAGGCGGCCATCGTCCTCCCCGGCGAGTACATGACCAGCGAGCTCCTGTCCCTCGTCGGCAACCTCGACCTCCTGATCTCCATCCGCCTGCACGCGCTGATCTTCGCCGGCGTCATGGGCGTCCCCATGCTGGGCCTCTCCTACGACCCGAAAATCGACCGCTTCCTAAGCTCCATCGGCGAGCAGTCCGTCGGCACCCTCGAGGACGTGACCTCAACCGCCATCCTCGACGCCGTGCGGGAAAAATGGGCCAGCCGCAAGGAATTCCGCGACAAGAACGCCGGCCTGCTCGCCCACCTCCGCAAACTCGCCTACAGCAACGCCGAAATGGCCCTGGAATTCATCGAATCAAAGAAATAAGGCGCCATGTTCCGTTGGGAACCAGCGGCATCCTTTACAATCATGATATTTGAACTTCCCATAGAGAAAGCAAGGCAAAATGACTGTATAACGAGAGCTACAACGTAGCGAAATACTTAACTCAACTTTCCCAGCACAAAAATCCGAACAAATCCCGGATATATCTGCACTGTGAGGCAATCCAATTGGCCACTTTACTTTTTATGGTAGCCGTGCTCTCCGCGCTCCATCCGTTGATTACCTCTACGAAAAGAGCC
>JAFSWT010000131.1 GCA_017444395.1 Schwartzia sp. (in: firmicutes)
CGGCGCCGCACAGCGGTAGGCTCCCGCGACCGGGGGCCTACAGATTCTCCTACTCACCCAAATCTTTGGTCGAGCTGCCCGGTTCGTTGCTGAGGACGCTGCGTTCCAGCGTCAGGGGGGACGTCCCAGCATTGCGGGGACTCATAGGGGATCCTTTCAATAATCGGGTATTCCACGGCAGGATACTTTTGCAAATTCTGCTGCAAAGACAGTCAATCTGAATCAGATAGCCTTCTCCCGGACCGAAAAGAATGCAGGAATCTGCCGCTCTACCCCTCCTATTTCTCTCCCAGCACGCACCAGCGGAATGCGGCGTCCTTCATCATGAACTGGAGGCGCTCCTGCGGATAGGAAGGGTCCAGCGGGAGGTAGGCGCAGCCGGCCTTGAGCACGCCCAGCGGGGCGACCATCATGTATTTGTTCCGTCCCAGCATGATGCCCACGACGCTTTTGGGCGGGATCCGGCCCTGGATATAGGCGGCCAGGTTATCGGACAGTTCATCGACCTGTCCGTAAGTGAGGCGGATGTCTTCGTAAACGAGGGCGATGTGGTCGGGGCGGGCTTCCGCGTTGTGGCGGAAAGCGTCCAGGATGGTGGCGAACAGATGTTTAGTCATGTTTTTGCGGATTGATACTTACAATATAGGCGTTTCCTTCGGGAAAAAATAGCATCGGCCCCGGATAGTATTTGTTTTTTTTGCCGGAAATGCGTATTTTCGGGCACCACTAAGACTAATTGATTCCCGTTCTTTCTATGAGAAAAAAACTGTTGTTCCTGACTTTTGCTGCCGCGTTGTGCGCTCAGGTCGCGCTGGCGCAGCAGAGCAAGACCGATCCCAGCCTGGAGTTCAACCCCCACTGGTTCGGCCAGATCCAGGGAGGCGCCGCCTATACCGTCGGCGAGACAGCCTTCAGGAATCTTCTCTCCCCCGCAGCCGCCGCTTCGATCGGCTATCAGTTCACCCCGTCTGTCGGCCTGCGCTTCGGCGCTTCGGGCTGGCAGGGCAAGGGGAACGTGGTTTCGCCGTTCGAGGTCTATGGTTTCCACTTCGTTCAGGGCCAGGCCGACCTGATTCTCGATCTGGCGAACCTGCTCGGCGGATACGACCACCGGCGCCTGTTCAGTCCTTATCTCCTCGCGGGCGGCGGTGCGGCCTTCGGCTTCGGCAACGGGGCCGCGAAGGTCACGAAAACGGATCCGAATACGTATTTCGGGCATCTCTGGGACAAAGCCGTCCTTCCCGCCGGCCGCTACGGCATCGGCACGGGTATCCGCCTGTCCGACGCCGTCTCGCTTTCCCTCGAGGTGAACGGCAACGTGCTCAGTGACAAGTTCAACTCCAAGCGGGTCGACCGTCCCGACTTCCAGTTCAACGCCCTGGCCGGCCTGAAGGTCGCCTTCGGCAAGACCACGCGCCCGAGCCGGCAGTATCTTGACGCATTGGCGGCGAAGCGGGCCGCCGAGGAACGTGCCGCGAAGCTCGTGGCCGAGCAGGCGGAGGCGGAGCGGCTTGACGCCGAACGCGCCGCGCGCGAAAAGGCGGAGGCCGAGCGTGCGGAGGCCGAGCGCCTGGCCGCGGAACGTGCTGCTGCAGAGCGCGAAGCCGCGGAGCGTCTCGCCGCCGAGATGCGCCAGTGCAATACCTTCTTCACCATCAACTCCGCCGAGATCTCCAGCGAGGAGGCCGGCAAGTGTGACCGCTTCATCGCCTGGCTGCAGGCCAACCCGAATGTCCGGATCGCCATCGACGGTTACGCCGACAAGGGTACGGGCACGCACGGTTACAACCAGAAACTCTCCGACAAGCGTGCGGCGGCGGTCAAGGCCTTCCTCGTGGACAAGGGCATCGACGCCGCCCGCATCATCGCCGTGGAAGGCAACGGCGACCGGATCCAGCCGTTCGCCGAGAACGACCGCAACCGCGTCGTCATCATTTCCGTTGAATAATTGTGAAAGAATAACCTGCATCACAGGTGTCTGCTGCTTCGCAGCCCTGTCCGGGTAAATGCCACCGGTGATGCGGGTTGTTATTTCTGTTTCACTGAATAACAAAGGACAAACAAAAACCACCCAACAATGAAAATACGTTTCTTCAGATTCGCAGCGGCGCTCTTCGCGGGAGCGGCCCTGCTCGCCACCGGCTGTACCGACTATGACGTCGATATCCAGAAGGTTGACCAGAAAGTTGACGCCCTGGCTACCGAGACCAACGGGAAAATCGCTTCCCTCGAGCAGCAGATCGCCGGCATCAACACGACCATCGCCACCCTTGAAACGGCCGCCAACCACAAGGCCGACATCGACAAGCTCAACACCGCGATCTCCAACCTGGAAGCCGCCCTCAAGGAGGATTATCAGAAGAGGATTCAGGATGCCGTCGCGGACCTGACGACCGAAATCGGCAAGAAAGTGGACCAGGCTGCCTATGATTTGGACAAGGACAGGATCGAGCAGGCCATCCGGGATGTCAATGATGCACTTGATGCCGCCAAGCTCCGGATCAAGGCGCTCGAGGATGCCGACTTCCAGAAGCAGATCAACGACCTGCATGCCGCCCTTGACGCCCGTCTGGACAAGCTCGAGGCCCTTCTTGCCGGGGATTGGAAGGGCAAGACGGTCAAAGAGACCATCGACGCCGTCGCCATGACCGTCGCCGATCTCGAGACGGCCCTGAACGGCAAGATCGCCGCCCTTGACGAGCGTTTGACCAGAGCCGAGGGTGCCATCAAGACGATCAATGAAGAGACAATCCCCGCCCTCCGGACCGAGATCGAAAACATCAAGAACGGCAAGCTTGATAAAGCCACATTCGAGGCTTATCAAGTCGCGACCGCAACGACCCTCGACCTCTACCGTCAGTCCATCGAGTCGCTTGTCGACCTGACGGCCGGGTTCCCTGACAACAAGACCATCAAGGAATATATCGACGGCCTCGCGGCCTCGCTTGCAGCGGGCGGTGTGCTTCAGTCGACCTTTGATGAGTTCGTAAAAATCGCTGTGACCCAAGCGGAACTCGTCGCCGTCAAGGGCGAGCTGGAGGGCCGAATCCATGTATGCGAAGACCTCCTCGCCGGCGACTGGGGCGGCCAGACGGTCCAGCAGTACATCGATGCCCAGGCCCAGGCGCTCGAAAACCTCAGGGCGCAATTCAACGACCGTTTGCGCAAGGTTGAGAACCTCCTCGCCGGCGACTGGGGCGGCAGGACGGTGCAGCAGTACATCCAGTCCCTGCTCGCCGCCGTCAAGGCCGAGCTGGAGGGCCGTATCAGCGTATGCGAAGACCTCCTCGCCGGCGACTGGGGCGGCAATACAGTCCAGCAGTACATCGCCGAGATGCTTTCCCGCGTGCAGAGCGTCGTGTTCGCGCCCAAGTTCGATGACGGCAAGATGACGGTGAGCGGCAGCGGTTCGGCCGTCAACTCGTTCAAGGTCATGCCGGAGGAAGCCGCCGCCGCGCTTGTTTCCCTGTTCGCCTCGGACCCCACCGCATTCGGTTTCGATGTCACGACCATCGTCACCCGCGCCGGCGACGAGGCTGCCCTCAAGCTCAGCGTAACCGATGTCAAGCTCAATGCCGCGCATGGCGATAAAGGCTGGGTGGACATCTCCGTAAGCAGCAACTTCGGGGCGCTTTCCGCCGCGGAGAAGGCAAAGACCTATTCCGCCGCCCTGGTTATCAAGGTCAAGCAGAACGGCGCCGCCCTTTCCAGCCCGTTCTATACCGTCTGCCTGCCCGACTAGTCCTCCGCCGGGCCTCTGCTTCCGAAAGCGTCGTTGCCGTCAAGCAGTCTGCAAAACGGCAGCGGCGCTTATTCCAGCATATTGTTCTGGAAAGCCGTGATGGTGGACAGGGGGATGCCCAGCGTTTGGGTGACGTAGTTGACGGCCTTTTCCTGGAAGGTGGACCCTGGGAAGGTGTTGATGAAATCCACGCCCTGGACGGTCGTGACGCCGTCCGTCGTCTTGGAG
>JAFSWT010000132.1 GCA_017444395.1 Schwartzia sp. (in: firmicutes)
GGTTTTAAAATTAACGCGGCTGATGCCAAACGACTGCTTACAAATTGTAAGCTGTTGAAAAGAAAGCTTTGGAATTAAAGCGACAGGAGGGATTTCCGTGATCGCATTGCAGGGCGTTTATAACAAAGGCTGGGTGGAGCTTTTCGGGCAAGCACCGGCTGAAAAGGCAAATGTTGTCGTTGTTTTTCCGCATGAAACGAAAAGGTCAAAAATGACAGCAGAAGATCGGCAGCTTTTCAAAAAATTCAGTGGAAGCATCAAACGAGATATAGATGAAAGAAAGGAACTAATAGAAGCGTTGGAGGAAAAACAATTGTTGGCATCTCAAAACGGCCGGCCAGTTGACTTCAATGTGTAGTCATCTGATTGTGAAACCGGCAATATTACGGGAAGCCCTTTTGGTGCAAGAACGCATCGGAACGGGCCGGAAAACGAGGTTGCCAGCAAGGGGGTACTGCTCTATGGAATCTGAAATCAAGGGAAGAAATAGCCGTTATATTCATACGAGGAGGAATCTCGATGATTGCGTTGCAAGGGACTTATGATAACGGGACAATCAGCCTGGATTATCCTGCGCCCGTTTCAAAAGCAAAAGTGCTCGTTATTTTCCCTGATGACGCTTCCGTTTCCACAAGCAAGGCACAGGAACGCTTTGCGGCGTATCGCTTTGGTGTAGCCAAAGGGAAATTTGACGTACCGGACGACATCGACGAGGAAAACGCTGAAATTACCGCAATGTTTGAGGGAGAAGCCTGAAAACAATGAAACTATTGCTTGATACGCACGTCCTGTTTTGGTATTTGTGAAAGGAGAACTCTCATGCTCAATCTGGAAAAATCCGCCGCGGCGTTTGCTGAGGCGAAGCGGCTGATGCCGGGAGGCGTCAACAGCCCGGTGCGCTCGTTCCGGAGCGTCGGCGGTACGCCGCCGTTCATCGCCCGGGCCGAGGGCAGCCACATTTACGACATCGACGGCAACGAGTACATCGACTATGTCGGTTCCTGGGGGCCGATGGTGGTGGGGCACGCCCATCCCCGCGTCGTGAAGGCGCTGGCCGAGGCGGCGGCCCGGGGCACCAGCTACGGGGCGCCGACGCTCTTGGAAACGGAGCTGGCAAAGCTCGTCATGTCGGTCTATCCCTCCATCGAGGTCATCCGCATGGTGAACTCCGGCACCGAGGCCACCATGAGCGCCCTGCGCCTGGCCCGGGGCTATACGGGCCGGGACAAGATCGTGAAGTTCATCGGTTGCTACCACGGCCACAGCGACGGCCTGCTGGTGAAAGCGGGCTCGGGCCTGGCCACTTTCGGCGTACCGGACAGCCCCGGCGTGCCGAAGAGCGTCGCCGCCGATACCATCACCGTGCCCTATAACGATCTCGAGGCCATCACGAAAGTCATGACGGAGCACGGCAGCGAGATTGCCGCCATCATCGTGGAGCCGGTGGCTGGAAACATGGGGCTGGTGTTGCCGAAGCAGGGCTATCTCGACAAGCTGCGGACGCTGACGGAGGCGGCCGGGGCACTCCTGATCTTCGACGAAGTCATGTGCGGCTTCCGGGCGTCGCTGGGCGGGGCGCAAGCGGCCTACGGCGTGAAGCCGGACCTCACCTGCCTGGGCAAGATCATCGGCGGCGGCCTGCCGGTGGCGGCCTACGGCGGACGGCGGGACATCATGGAGCGTGTCGCTCCGGCGGGCCCGGTCTATCAGGCGGGAACGCTGTCCGGCAATCCGCTGGCCATGACGGCGGGGCTGGAAACGCTGCGCATCCTGACGGAGGAGCCGGCCCCCGGCGAGCCGGACTACAGCCGCCGTCTGGCCATCAAGACGAAAAAGGCGGTGCTGGGGCTGACGGAGCTGGCGCAGAAAGCCGGCATCCCGGTGCAGGTACACCAGGCGGGCTCGATGTTCGGCATGTTCTTCAGCGCCGGCGAGATTTACGACTACGATACCGCCGCCGCCGCCGACCAGGAGGCTTTCACCGTCTGGTTCAAAGCCATGCTGGAGCAGGGCATCTACCTCGCCCCGTCGCAGTTCGAGACGATTTTCATGTCCGGCGCCCACACCGACGAGGACATCAACCGGACGCTGGCCGCGGCGGAAAAGGGCTTCGCCGCAGTAAAGCAGGCCCGGGGCTAAAGCGCCGCGGGGCCGGAAAGGACAATCAAGATGAGCTACGGCGTTTACGTGCATATCCCCTTCTGCCGCCAGAAGTGCCTGTACTGCGATTTCCCGTCCTGGGCGGGACGCGAGGACGTGATGGATGCCTATACCGATGCCCTGTGCCGGGAAATCGTGGACCGGGCGCCGGCGCTGGCCGCCAAAGGGCCGGCATCGACGCTCTACATCGGCGGCGGCACCCCCACAGCGCTCCCCATCCCGCTTCTGGGGCGCATCGTCGAGACCATCGGCGGCCACATCCCCTTCGAGCATTCATTTGAGTTCACCATCGAGGTGAATCCCGGCGCCATCAACCTCGAATACATCACCGCCCTCCAGACCATGGGGGCGACGCGGCTTTCCATCGGCGCCCAGGCGTTCAACAACGACCAGTTGAAGCGCATCGGCCGCATCCACACCGAGCAGGACATCAAGGACGCGGTGCGCTGGGCCCGGGCGGCGCTGATCGTGGACGTGAGCCTCGACCTCATGTACGGCCTGCCGGGCCAGACGATGGACCAGCTTCAGTGGAGCGTCGGCTCGGCCATGGACCTGGCGGTGACGCATATCTCCGTTTACGGCCTGACCATCGAGGAGGGCACGCCCTTTGCCAAAGCGCAGGCCGCGGGAACGCTGGGGCTGCCCGGCGACGAGGAAACCGAGGCCATGTACGACTATCTGGTGAACTCGCTGCCGCCTTACGGCTTCAAACGCTATGAAATCTCGAACTTCGCCCGCTCCGATTTCGTGAGCCGCCACAACCTCGGCTACTGGACCGACGTCCCCTACGCCGGTTTCGGCGCCGCCGCCCATTCCTACTGGGAGGACCGGCGCACCGAGAACCTGCGGTCCATCGACGAATACATCGCCGCCATCCAAAGCGGCCAGTCCCCCAGCCGGGAGGAAGCGCCCTTCACGCGGAAAAACCGCATGGAGGAATTCTGTTTCCTGGCGCTGCGGACGGCGCAAGGGCTGAACAAAGCGCGGTTCGAGGCAAAGTTCGGCTGCCCGGTGGAGCAGGTGTACGCGCCGGTCATCGCCGATCTCACGGCGAAAGGGCTGATGGAGGACGCCGGCGACGCCCTGCGGCTCACACCGGCGGGCATGAAAGTAGGCAACGTGGCGTTCCGGGCATTCCTGCTGGACGAGGAACCGCCCGCGA
>JAFSWT010000133.1 GCA_017444395.1 Schwartzia sp. (in: firmicutes)
CGCCTGAGGCGCGCCGCCGCGACCATCTTCATTGCCTTGGTGATCTGCTGGATGCTCTTTACGCTGCGTATTCTGCGGCGTATATCCTGTAAGCTCGCCATTCAATCACCTCATCACGCCATTTTATAAGGAACGGTCTCCTTGAATTCCTCGATTGCCTTGGAGAGAGCGTCCTCAAGATTGTCGTCGAGCTTCTGCTGCTCGGCAATCTTCTGGCCGATCTCCGGATGCGTCTGGCGCATGAATTTCAGGAAATCGTTCTGGAACGTGACGACCTTGTCCACGGGGATGTCCGCGAGGAATCCGCGAACCGCCGTGAAAATAGCCATGACCTGCTCCTCGACGACGAGCGGCGCATACTGAGCCTGTTTCAAAGTCTCCGTCATACGCGCGCCGCGGTCGAGCTGATCCTTCGTCGCCTTGTCGAGATCGGAGCCGAACTGCGCGAACGCCGCGAGCTCACGATACTGCGCAAGGTCGAGTCGGAGCGTACCGGCGACCTGTTTCATCGCCTTGATCTGCGCGCTGCCGCCGACACGGGATACCGAAAGACCGACGTTGACCGCCGGACGGATGCCCGAATAGAACATATCGGTTTCCAGCATGATCTGGCCGTCTGTGATTGAAATAACGTTCGTCGGGATGTAGGCGCCGACGTCGCCTGCCTGCGTCTCAATGATCGGAAGCGCCGTGATCGAGCCTGCTCCGAGTTCGTCGGAGAGCTTCGCCGCACGCTCCAGGAGACGCGAATGGAGATAGAATACGTCGCCCGGATACGCCTCGCGTCCGGGAGGACGACGGAGAAGCAGGGACATGGCGCGGTACGCCGCCGCGTGCTTCGTCAAATCATCATAAATGCAGAGGCAGTGTCCGCCCTTCCGCATGAAATACTCCGCCATCGCGACGCCGGCATACGGCGCCATATACTGGAGCGGCGAGGAATCCGCCGCCGTCGCAGCGACGACGATCGAATACGCCATAGCCCCGGAATCCTCCAGCGTCTTGACCACGCGGGCCACCGTAGACGCCTTCTGGCCGATAGCAACGTAAATGCAGATACAGTTCTGCCCCTTCTGGTTTATCATCGTGTCGACGGCAATCGCCGTCTTGCCCGTGCCGCGGTCGCCGATAATCAATTCGCGCTGGCCGCGTCCGATGGGAACAAGTGCGTCGATAGCCTTGATACCCGTCTGCAGCGGCTCGTGAACCGACTTTCTGTCCGCGATGCCCGGCGCCGGACTTTCAATCTTCCGGTATTCGGTTGTTTCGATAGCACCTTTGCCGTCGATGGGTCGACCGAGAGCGTCCACGACGCGTCCGATCATTGCCTCGCCGACCGGCACCTGCATGATGCGGCCCGTGCGCTTGACCGTGTCGCCTTCCATGATCTCGTTCTCGCGACCGAGCACCACGGCGCCCACATTGTCCTGCTCCAGGTTCAGGACCATGCCGAAAATATCGTCTCCGAAATCGAGCAGCTCGCCGGCCATTGCTTTTTGCAGGCCATGAATATGAGCGATGCCGTCACCGATTTCGATAACAGTTCCGACATCATTGATCTCAAGATCCACGTTGTAGTTCTTGATCTGCTCTTTGATGATGGCTGTTATTTCTTCCGGATTTATTTTCATAACTTAGCAGTCACCCCAATACTTAATCCGCCAAAAGCTGTGCTTCGAGTGCCTTCATGCGGCTTTTGAGACTGCCATCGATGAGGCGGTCGCCCATGCGGACCACCACGCCGCCGATAAGCTTCTCGTCCAAATGCTTTCGCAGCTTGATCGTCTTGCCGGTAAGCGTTCCGAGCTTCTCCGTGAGCTTCTGCCCCAGGCCGTCCGAAATGCTTCGCGCGGTCGTAACGTCCGCCACGAGAATGCCCTGCGCCTCGTTGGAAAAATCCTCGTACTGCTGCACGATTTCCTTGAGAAGCGAGACCCGCTGCTTGTCCAGCAGGAAACGGAGAAAATTCATCACCATCGGGGACAAATCCCCCTGGAATATCTTCTCCACGGCTTCCTGCTTCGCCTGCCGGGGAATCATGGGGCTTTCGAGATACGCCTTTAGCTCCGGCGTTTCCTCAAAATCCGAGGAGAGCGACCGGAGTTCCTGGCCGTATTCATTCAGCTTCCCGTCCTCCTGCGCGAGGAGGAACATCGCCCGTGAATACTTGGTTGCAAGCTGCAGACTCAGCATGACAGATCACCCAGATCGTCCTTGCGGAGGCCGTCGATGAACTCACCGACGAGCGCTTCGTTGGCGGCGTCGTCCATGTTCTTGCCCATGAGCTTCGTGGCCGCCGCCAGAGAAAGCGCCACCATGTGCCCTTTCATCTGCTTCGCGGCTTCGTCGCGCTCCGCCTGGATCTGCGCCTTCGCGGCGCTCTTCATCTGCTCGATTTCCTGCTGCGTCTCCTCGACGCGGGCGCGGCGCTCGGCCTCGCTCCGCTGGGTCGCGGAGTCGGTGATCTCCTGGGCGCGTTTTCTGGCCTCGGAGAGCTTCTGCTCGTATTCCTTCTTCATCTCGGCCGCCTGCAGGCGGTCCTCGTCTGCCTGACGGATATTGTTCGCAATCTTGTCCGTCCGGTCATGGAGAACCTTGAGCAGCGGTCCCCAGGCGAATTTCTTGAGCACGATGAGGAGCACGAAGAAGTTCAACATCTGTATGAAGAATGTCGAATTAACATCTACCACTCGCTAATCCTCCCTTCCGCCATCTTGCACGAAAAGGCGGCCGCACCGAAAGCCGCCGCCTTCCGCCAAAACAGGCCGTCATTATTTGATGAACGGATTCGCGAAGATGAGGATCAGGACGACGACGATCGCGATGATGGGGATGGACTCGACGAGACCGCAGGCGACCAGAGCGTTCGTGAACAGAGCGTCCTTCGCTTCCGGCTGACGGACGGTGCCGTCCATGAGGCGCATGAGGACGCGGGAGTCACCGTAAACAGCCATGATGATGGAAGTCATCGTGATGAGAAGGATAACGATAAGGGACATCTGTACGGGAGTAATGTTGGCCATGAGTAAAAACCCTCCTAAAAATAATAAAATATTTGATGATGGCAAATTCTCGCGGCCCGGAAGCCATGCTCCCGCGCCGGAACCGTTGCCGCGGTGACTTGATGGTACCCGTCCCGGCAAAAATCAAAAACTGACCGGGATCAACAGAGATCATTCTTCGTGTTCGTGCGGCTTGGCCGCCGGCGCCACATACACCAGCGACAGCGTCGTGAAGATATACGCCTGGATAACGCCCACCGCGAGCGAGAAGATGACCCAGACCACATGGGGGGCCCAGTTCGCATACCACGGGGCGAGATTCAGGATGATGATGATGAGCACCTCGCCCGCCAGGATGTTTCCGAAAAGACGGAAGGCCAGCGACGCGGGACGCGCACACTCCTCAATGAGATGGATCAGGATGAAGGGAGCGAACGGCTCGAGGAAGTGCTTCAGATAGGCGATGCCGTTCCTCGCAAGACCGATGCCATGGTGAATCAACAACGACATCGTGACCGCCAGGGACAGTGTCGTATTCAGATCGTTCGTCGGCGACTCCATGGCCGGGAAAAGGCCCAGCCAGTTCGCGATGACCAAATACACGAACAATGTGAGGAAGATATGGGTCAGGGACCGCCCCGTAGGCCCAATCATCGTATAAATCTTTTCCTCCCACACTTCGGCAATGGCCTCGATGGCGTTCTGCCAGCCCGTCGGAACCTCCTTCAGGTTCCGCGACGCGAGAAACGCGATCAGGATGACGATGGCCATCGTGATGAAGTTCATGATGATCGTCTCTTCGTTGAAGAAATAGCCGGCGAACTCAACGACTTCGCGATGACCGATTTTGTCCATAAAACCCCTCCCCATAATGTGTTCTTATCAGGCCGGAGGAACGTCAGGAAAGCGAAGATACCCCGGTGCTTCCCGCATACCCGCCATCCCCGGCGGCGTGCCGGAACGCACCGGCGCCGTCAGTCTCTCCTACCGTTTCTTCTGCAGGCGGAACACAACGTAGCTGACGAAGGCGAATACCAGAAAAAACAGGTAGCCTGCCAGCGCGACGAGGAAAAAACGCTTCGAGAACTGCGCCGCGATGCCCATGATCAGGCAAAGGGAGCCGATGCGGATGAGCGTGCCCTGCTGGAGCTGCTCGGCCGCCTTCCTCTCGTCGAATCTTTCTCCTTCGTCCGCGCGATTCGTCAGCGTCCAGCAGAAAATCCCTCCCGTCGCGTAACCGACGGCGAGCCCGCCGAAGAGCTGCCAGTCCTCCATCAAAGAGATGGGGATGGCCGCCAGCAGCGAAAAGCCCGTCAGGAGTTTCAGCATCAGGACGCCGCCTCTGCCATAGACCGATAAGAACTTGTTCATATTCCCCCTCGGCGGGATGCCCCGCCCCGACGAAATATTTTTACATTCGCTCTATTATAACCCTAAGCCCAAAACTTTTGCAAGACTATCTCCATCATTTTTTCAGACAATTTCCCCTTTTTTCCTTCACTTTTTCAGAAAAACGTGGCCGCATCATCACATGAGGAAATCCCCGTATCAGGACAGCTACCGTCCTGATACGGGGATTTCTCCGTTTCAATATTCATTTTATTCCTTTTTGACAAAAAACCGCCGTACATTGTGATAAATGGAATAGATGGCGGCAGGGAAGGCAATCACGATGCCAAAGAGCCGTCCCTTTGGCGCGGTATCGAAGCATTCGTCGAACTTCATGCCGAGCCACAGGCATACCACGACGGTCGTTGCGAGATAGATTCCAATGCCCATGAAGTAGGACGCCGCCCAGATGTAGCGGAAAGCCACGGCAAAGGGGCGGCGTTTTTGTTGTTTCGTGTCGTCATGCTTTTCCATCAGCGAATCCTGTCAGACGGAAGCGGCGGGTCTCACCGATGCGCCTAGCGGAACCGGTCCGGCTTCGCTTCGCGCATCCCGTAGTGATAAAGGACGGCCTCCACGATGCGGCGGGCGGCCTGGCCGTCGCCGTAAGGATTGCAGGCCTCGGCCATCTGCCGGTAGCCGGCTTCGTCGGTCAGAAGGCGCCGGGCCTCCTGGTAAACGCGTTCCTGATCGGTGCCAATGAGGCGGACGGTGCCGGCCGCCACTGCTTCCGGGCGCTCGGTGGTATCGCGCAACACCAACACCGGTTTGCCCAGTGCCGGCGCTTCCTCCTGAACGCCGCCGGAATCGGTCAGGATCAGATGGGAGCGGTGCATGAGATTGGCGAAAGGCTCATAGTCCAGCGGGTCAATCAGATGGACCCGGGGTACGCCGCCCAGTTCCTGTTCCACGACCTCACGGACTTTCGGATTCTTATGTACCGGGAAGACGACGGCGATATCGCTGAACTCGTCCACCAGGCGCTTGAGGGCCTTATACACATGGCGCATCGGCTCCCCGAGGTTCTCTCTACGGTGGGTCGTCACCAGGATAAGGCGGTGGCCCTGAAAATCAATGCCGGAAAGGGCCGGAGAGAAGGCGAAATCGTCGCTTACCGTATGGTGCAGGGCATCGATTACGGTATTGCCCGTGACGAAAATCTGCTCGCCGGAAATGTTTTCCCGCAGGAGGTTTTCCTCCGAGGTCGCGGTGGGCGCGAAATGAAGGTCGGCGATGGCGCCGGTCAGATGGCGGTTCATTTCCTCCGGGAAGGGGGAATATTTGTTGTGGGTGCGAAGGCCTGCCTCCACATGGCCCACTGCCGTCTGGTGGTAGTAAGCCGCCAGCGCCCCGGCAAAGGTGGTGGTGGTATCGCCGTGAACCAGCACGAGGTCGGGATGTTCGGCGGTGAGGACCCGGTCCAGGCCTGTCATCGCCCGCGTCGTGATGTCAAACAGTGTCTGCCCGGCCGCCATGATATCCAGATCATGGTCCGGGCGGATACGGAACAGGTGCAGCACCTGATCCAGCATTTCGCGATGCTGCGCCGTCACGGTCACGACGGGAACAATCTCCTCCGGGTGCTTTTGGAGTTCCAGGACCACCGGTGCCATCTTGATTGCTTCCGGCCGTGTACCAAACACGGCCATGACTTTGATTTTTTCCTTCGCCATGAGAAATCTCCTCGCCGTCGATGTGAAACGGAAACGTCCGCTTGCCTCAAGGCGCTGTCAATGCGTGTGCGCGGTATTGTTCAGGTGAAAGATGCCCAGCCTTTTTGCGCCGTAAATAACAGCCACGATGACCAGCGCCAGGATGAGAAGGGCGCAGAGAGGGCTGACTTCGGTCATGGCAATGGCGCTGGAGCCCAGAAGGGCGCTGATGATGTACATGAGCAGCACCGCCTGCCGCTGGGTGAAGCCCAGGCTCAGGAGCCGGTGATGAAGATGGCCTTTGTCCGGCTTCATGATGGGAACGCCCGCCAGCTTGCGCCGGATGATGGCGAAAGTGGTATCAAGGATGGGCAGCCCCAGGGCCAGGATGGGGACAATCAGCGCAATGGTGGCGGCACTCTTTACGGCGCCGATGACGGAGATGCCGGAGAGCATGAAGCCGAGGAACATACTGCCGGTATCGCCCATGAAGATGCGGGCGGGATTGAAGTTGAAGAACAGGAAACCCAGCGCTGCACCGGCCAGCGCCGCCGTGACCACCGCTACCAGTGGCACACCCTGTTGCAGCGCCACCAGGAGAATCGTCACCGAAGCGATGGACGAAACGCCCGCCGCCAGACCGTCAAGCCCGTCGATGAGGTTTACGGTGTTGGTGATGCCGACAATCCAGAAGATGGTTCCGGGAATCGTCACGTAATCATAGAGATAGAGGATATCACCAAAGGGGTCGCTGATGAAGTCGATGCGGACACCGAAAGCAACCGCGATGCCGGCGCTGATGATCTGCCCCAGAAGTTTGACCTTCGCAGGCAGGTTCTTGTAGTCGTCGATAAGGCCGATGGCGACGATCAGTGTCCCGCCCAGGAGCAGGCCGGTCATCGCCTGCTTCACGTCCGGCTCCAGCTCGACGAGCGGCAGGGCCTGGTACATCGCGGCCATGAAGGCGAGATAAATCCCCGCGCCGCCAATCCGCGGAATCGGCTGTTTGTGTACTTTTCGCGCGTCAGGCTTGTCCAGCGCTCCGGTTCGAAAGGCCACCCACATGACGCCGGGCGTAACCACCAAAACCACTGCCAGCGCCGTAACAAACGCCACACCATATTCGGGCATTCTTGATTCGCTCTCCTTTGTGGGGAATTCGCCATGCCTCCGAAGAGACTCGCTATTCCTGAAAAAACAACACGCTTTTTACAGGAATCATCGTTATCTAACTGCCTATTGTAACCCAAAGCCGGAAGCCTGTCAAACCGGGTGGCAAAGGCCGCGTCCGGTTTGTTTTTGGGAGGCGGTCAGCCCAGCGGAACCGCTTTCCGGTCACGTTTCTCGAATTGCAGCACCGTCTTGTAGCCGTAGCTTCTGGCGTAGGCGACGGCGTCGTCATTATAGGCGCCGCAGTCCTCCGGTTCGTGGGCGTCTGACGAAGTGACGATGGGCAGATGATAGTCGGCGGCGATTTCCAGGAACGCCGGATAGGGCGAGATTTCCTTCACCGGGTAGCGGTACAGGGTGCCGGTATTGATGTCGATGGCCATATCCGCTTTCTGCACCGCCCGGGCAACCCGTTCCAGATAGGGCGTAGCGTCGAAGTCGGGGAAATCGCGGTATACGCGGATGTTGAAGGGATGTCCCAGCACGTCGTATAACCCGCTGGCGCAGAGTGTCTCGGCCGCTTCCGCGTACCAGTCGTAAAGTTCTTCCAGCGGATGGGCCCGGAATTCCTCCTTGACCGCCGAGGCGTCGAAGCCCCAGCCGTGAATGAAATGGACGGAGCCGATCAGGTAATCGAAGGAATAGGGCGCCAGGAGTTCCTTCACTTTTTCCTGATCGCGGAAATTGCAGACCTCCATCGAGAGCTTCAGCCGGTGGCCGCGGGCCCGGAGCGCCTCGACAAAATCCACATATTCGTCAATCGTATATTTGAACTTGTTTTCTTTCAGCCATTTTTTCTGGAAGGCGCCGACGAAGGAGTCGTCCAGCGTCAAATCCTCGTAATAGAGGGGCTCGAATTCCGGGAAAGTATGACTGTGGTCGCTGAATCCGATCTCGTCCAGTCCCCGGGCGTCAGCCGCCCGGAAAAAGCCTTCCACCCAGTCGAAGTCATAGGAGCCGTGCTCCAGGTGCATATGGTAATCGAGCTTCATGCAATCGAACCTCCTTCATTTCCAATCAGGCCTTTTGCCAGCAGATCTTCCAGTACCCGCATTACGCCGTATTCCGTATTCGGGGGTGCTTCATAGGGCGCGATTTCCTTTAGCGCTGGCAGGGCATTTCCCATGGCGTAGCCGTAACCTACCGCCCGGATCATCTCGGCATCGTTGAGATAGTCACCGAAGGCCGCGCACTCCTCCGGGCGGACGCCGAGCATCGCCTGCAGGCGGCGTACTGCGGCGCCTTTATTCACGCCGGGGTTCATCACATCAATCCAGTAGTTGGAGCTCAGCACCACCTGCACCGGGCCGTTGAGCTTGTCCAGCGCCGGGAAAAGGCGCGTGCCCGCTTCGCCGTGCTCGGCGTCACAGAAGGCCAGCTTGATGATTTCCTCTTCGGCGGCCACGGTGTCCAGGTCTTCCACAATCCGGCACTGGGTGAAGTACTGGCGCATATTTTCCAGATAAGGCTCCCACAGGGGCTCCACATATGCCAGCCGTTTGCCGCAGAGCACCGGATAGGCACCGGGAATCGACCGGCCCGCTTCCAGTACCCGTCGAATATCCGTTGCCGCCATCTCGCTGGAAAAGAGTTCCTGATCGTGACGCGCCACGAACGTGCCGTTTTCCGCCACGAAGAGGAAATCGTTGATGTGCGTGCCCATCTGCCGCAGCAGCGCCGAATACTGCCGCCCGCTGGCAGGGCAGAAGACCGCGCCCCGGGCCAGCACCCGCGCCATCACATCCTCGAACATCGGCGGCAGGTTCCCGTCCGCGTCGAGCAGTGTGCCGTCCATATCGCAAAAAATCAATCGGATCATCCGAAGTCAGACCACCCTTATGCACAGAGAAAGAAACTTCCGGTGGGAAAGCGGCCCGGAGAGGAGCCGCTGTTTCTCCATTTTATGATAAGATGACCGTTTGGTCAAGAAAAACGGTGTGATTGGAATCCGCAAGGCTGGCTTTTTTTCCCCGCTGGGAGTAAAATAGGGAAGAAAAAACGGCGGCAGGCGAGATGGATTTCCGGCCTCCGCGACAGGAGGTCGCTATGCGAAAGGATAAGCGAAGGCATGCATCACCGGCTTCGTGGGGAAAGAGAATACTGCTCATCACGCTGGCGGTGTTGTTGCCGCTGGGATGGTTCCTCACGCCCCGCCTTGCCGCCCGCATGGGTCTGGATGAGGCCAACGGGGTCAAGATTGTCGTTTTGAACTATCATAAGATAGAGAATCTGCACAATTCACTGTCGGTCCTGCCGGAGGATTTCGATCGGCAGATGCGGTATCTGCAGGATAACGGCTTTCATGTCATCAGTCCGGCAGAGCTTCACGCGGCGCTGGCGGAGGGCGCGGAGTTGCCGGAGAATCCGGTACTCATCACCTTTGACGACGGGTATCAGGACAACTATAAGAACGCGTATCCCATCTTGCAGAAGTATGGATTCCGGGCGACGATCTTCGTCGTCACCAGCTTTCTGGATCAGGCGCTGCCCGGATACCTCACCTGGGCGCAGGCGGCCGAGATGGAGGCCAGTGGCCTCATCGATATCGAGTCCCATACGGTCACCCACGGCTCGATGACCGAGCTCAGCGACGAGCAGCTTCGCTACGAGCTGGCGGAGTCGAAACGTGATATCGAGAAGCGATTGGGGAAACAGGTGGAGTTCATCGCCTATCCCACCGGGACCTATAATCTCCATATCGCCAGCCTGGTCAAGGAGGCCGGCTATAAGGGCGCCTTCACCATAAAATACGGCAATGTGGACGCGGCGAGCAACCTGTACGCCCTGGAGCGGGTGCCCATCTTCCATACGGCAAACACCTATCGTTCCTTTCTGGAACGGCTTCAATACGTCCCGGTTTTCGAACAGTTGGGCTGGAATAAGAGCTGATTTTTCCAAAAAATAAACAGTAAGTCCCTTTCACGGTTTGACAGTTTTGTCAAACCGTGTTTTTTTATCGCTGAAATGCGGGTTTGATTTGGAAATAATAACAGGATATTGTGGGCGGGTGATTTTTCAAGGGAACATATTGTGGCGGAATGGAGCAATGAAAGAAAAGACTTTCACTTTGGCGATCTTTGGCAAAACGTACAGGAAAATAGACCTATAAAAGGCAGAAAAATGCTGTTTTGAAATATATGTTCGCTGATTTTCACCCAAAAGAAGGAGGATTTTGGGTGGGGAAAAAGAATATATTCTAACCAAAAGTGGGGAATTGTGGTAAAATGTGGGAGAAATTTCCGAAAGGGTGGTGAGACGAAATGTTGATGGGCGAGCACGCGCATACGATTGACGCCAAGGGGCGCATCATCCTGCCGGCGGAGTTCCGCGAGGACCTGGGCGAGCGTTTCGTCATCACCCGGGGCTTTGATACCTGCCTGTCCATTTATAGTGAAGCGGACTGGCAGGTGCTGACGGAAAAGTTGAAGTCCATGCCGGTCGCCAAGCCTGAGGTGCGGATGCTGAGCCGCGTCTTCGTATCGGTGGCACGGGTCCTGGATTGCGACCGCCAGGGGCGATTCCTGGTGCCGGGCAATCTTCGGAAATTTGCCTTACTGGAAAAGGACGTGGTGCTGGCCGGTGTCATCAACCGCGTCGAGGTTTGGAGCAAGGCGGAGTGGGAACGTTACAACGACGCGGTTATCCCCTCAATCAGCACCATGGCGGAATCGCTGGCGGAGCTGGGGTTCTAAGCGATGACGGCGTTCCATCATATCAGCGTCATGCCGGAGGAAACCATCCGGGGGCTTGTGACATCCCGGGACGGGACGTATGTGGACTGTACCCTGGGCGGCGCCGGCCACGCGTCCCGGATCGTCCAGCATCTTTCCCCGGCCGGCCGGCTTATCGGCATCGACCAGGACGCGGCGGCGATTGCCGCGTCCCGGGAGCGGCTGGCCGGGGCGGACTGCCGGGTCGATATCGTGCCGGGCAACTTCCGGAATCTGGACGGGATTTTGGCGGGCCTTTCCGTTGCCGCTGTCGATGGGGTGCTCTTCGATCTTGGCGTTTCGTCGCCGCAGATTGACGAAGCGGCCCGGGGGTTTTCCTATATGCAGGACGCGCCCCTGGACATGCGCATGGACATAACGGCGTCGCGGTCCGCCTTCGAGGTTGTGAATACATACAGTGAGGAAGCGCTGACCCGCGTCTTCCGCGAGTACGGGGAGGAACGGTGGGCAAAGCGCATCGCGTCGTTCATCGTCGCGGCCCGGAAAAAAGCGCCGGTGGAAACGACGGGTGAACTGGTGGACATCATCTGCCGGGCGGTTCCCAAGGCTGTCCGGCGGGCGGCGGGCGGCCATCCGGCGAAACGCGTCTTCCAGGCGATCCGCATCGAGGTCAATGACGAGCTGACCATCCTGGAAGGGGCGCTAAGGGCGGCGGTACGCCATCTGAAGCCGGGCGGGCGGCTGGCGGTCATCACGTTTCATTCGCTGGAGGACCGTATCACCAAGAACACGCTGCGGGAAATGGCGCGTGGCTGTATCTGCCCGCCGGAGATTCCCGTCTGTATCTGTCATCATCATCCGGAAATACGGCTTTTAGGAAAAGCGATCGTACCGGGGGCCGATGAGACGGCCCAAAATCCCAGAGCCCGGAGCGCCAAGCTCCGTCTCGCCGAAAAAATACTCTTGCCCAATCCGGAACGGACGGGCGGGAGCGAAGGGAGACCTTTGGAATGCCTGCAGTGAGAGCCAGAGAGGAAGAATTCCATTACGAGAGAGATTTATACACGGCGCCGGCCAGAGAGCCGGTTCATCGGGTGCAGCCGGCAGAGCGGCCCTGCATCAATACGAGCCTTCGCAATCGGGCATTGGTATTGGCCATGGTATTGACCGTAGCGGCGTCGGTCATCACCGCGCGCAGTATCCTGAGCGCGGTCCGGGGTACTGAGATGGTACAGACCCGGCGGGCGGCAGAGCAGCTGGAAAGCGAGAATTTGCAGCTGGAGCTTGAGATTGCGCGGCTGAAATCGCCGCAGCATATCAAGGATATCGCGATCAATCATCTGGGCATGGTTGTGCCCAGGGATGTATATTTTGCCGCGGAGAAACAATAAAGAAGGGCCGGCGCGTTGTCTGGTCATCCGCCTGGATGGGGACAAATCCGCGCCCGCTGTTAGGGGTATTGCCTTGGCAATGCCCTTTTCGTGTGTGTCTGGCTAAAAACGGGAGCCGCAGGAAAGGCGGGGAAGAAATGCAAAAGAAGCTGAAGGATCTGGCGGCGCTGGTGGAGGGCGCCAAAATCATCGGGAGCGCACAGGCGGTCATCACCGATATCGTGCAGGATTCGCGGCAGGCCGGGAAGAATTCGCTGTTCGTCTGCGTGGCGGGCGAGCATGTGGACGGCCATGACTTCATCAAGGCGGCCGTGAAGCAGGGCGCCGTAGCCATCATGACTGAGCGGGACATCAAGCCGCCGGTGGGCGTCGCGGTACTCAAGGTGCCGGACCTCGATGAGGCCGTGAAAAAGATCGTGCCGGCTTTCTTCGGCTATCCCGGGAAACAGCTCCGCCTCGTCGGCATCACAGGCACCAACGGCAAGACAACGACCAGTTTTCTCATCCGCGCCATCCTGGAAAAAGCCGGTCATAAGACGGGACTCATCGGAACCATACAAATATTGATCGGGGACAAGGTCCTGCCGGTCCACAACACGACACCGAATGTCGTGGACCTGCAGCGCACGTTGGCGCAGATGGTGGAGGATGGGATGGAGTACGCCGTCATGGAGGTGTCCTCTCACGCGCTGGACCAGGACCGCGTCGCCGGCTGCGAATTTGACGTGGCGGTGTTCACGAATCTTACCCAGGATCATCTGGATTATCATAAGACGATGGAAAACTACCGCGCCGCCAAGGCGAAGCTCTTCGCCTCGCTGATGGACGGCGTGAAGCCGGGCAAGACGGCGGTCGTCAATGTGGACGACGCGGCGGCGGGCATCATGCTGGAGGCGTCGGGGCCGGCGGCGCACATCACTTACGGCGTCATGAACGAAGGCGCCCAGCTCCGGGCCGTGGAAACCAAGGTCCGGGCCACGGGCGCGGAGTTCGCCGTTCAGGGCAGTTTCGGCCGCCTGAAGCTGCGGCTGAAGATTACCGGCCTGTTCAATATCTATAACGTCCTGGCGGCGACCGGGGTGGCGCTGGCGGAGGAAATCCCGCTGGCCGTCATCGAGAAGGCGCTGACGGAGTTCGGCGGCGTGCCGGGACGGTTCGAGCTCGTGGACTGCGGGCAGGATTTCGCGGTGGTGGTGGATTACGCCCATACGCCGGACGGCCTGGAGAACATCCTGAAAACAGCCCGGCAGATCACGGAGCGTCGCATCATTACCGTCTTTGGCTGCGGCGGTGACCGCGACCGCACGAAGCGGCCCATCATGGGGCGCATTGCGGCGGAGCTGTCGGATGTGGTCATCGTCACCTCGGACAATCCGCGCTCGGAGAATCCGGAGGCCATCCTGGACGAAGTCATGGCCGGCGTCAAAGAGACCATCGGCACCAAGGCGCATGACCGCATCGCGGATCGCCGGGATGCCATTCTTACCGCCATCGCCATGGCCGGGCGAGGGGACACGGTGGTGATTGCCGGCAAGGGGCATGAGGATTATCAGATCCTGGCGACGGGAACGATTCATTTCGATGATCGGGAGGTCGCCCGCGAGGCGTTGGGAGGAATCATCTGATGGCAGAATTATCTTTGGCGGAAGTCAGGGAGGCGACCGGGGCCCGGGTGGAGAACGCCGCCTCCGTGATGTACGAGGACGTCGTCACCGATACGCGGGAAATCACCGTGGGGAACCTCTTTCTGGCGCTCTTGGGCGAACGCTTCAACGGCGAGGATTTCGTCCGGGAGGCGGTGGCGAAGGGGGCGACCGGCGTCGTCGTCAGCGAGGGCTGCGACCGGGAAAAACTCCGGGATCTCAAGGTGCCGGTCTTTTTCGTGCCGGATACCCTGAAGGCATATCAGGACATCGCTCATGCCTGGCGCATGCGTTTCGATTTGCCGGTCATCGCCGTGACCGGCTCCAATGGCAAGACCACGACGAAAGATCTTACGGCTTCCGTACTGGCGGCAAAGATGCCGGTGCTGAAGACCGAGGCGAATTTCAACAACGAGATCGGCCTGCCGCGGACGCTCCTAAAGATTGCTCCGTTCCACCGGGCGGCGGTGGTGGAGATCGGCATGCGCGGGCTGGGGCAGATCGCGGCGCTGGCGCCGGTAGCCGCGCCGACCATCGGCGTCATCACCAATGTTGGCGAGACGCACATAGAGCTTTTGGGCTCCATCGAGAATATTGCCCGGGCCAAGGGCGAGATGGCGGAGGCCATCGCGCCGGGCGGAACGGTCATCCTAAACGACGACGATCCCCGGGTGGCGGCGATGCGCGGCCGGGTGCAGGATGGCGTCCGGGTCGTGGCCTTCGGAACATCGGGCAACGCCGATGTGCGGGGCGGCGATATCGAGGCGGCGGGCTCGTCGATGCGCTTTTCCGTTTCCTTTGACGGTGCGCCGCCGGTTCCCTTTGTCCTGCCGATGGCGGGGCGTCACAATGTGTACAACGCGCTGGCGGCGCTGGCGGCCGGCTATGTGCTGGAACTCACACCGGAGGAGATGCAGGCGGGGCTGGCGGAGCCGGACATGACCGGGCAGCGCTTCGAGCGCCGGCAGATCGGTGATATCACGGTCATCAACGATGCCTACAACGCCAGTCCGGCCTCGATGAAAGCGGCTTTCGATACCCTGCGGGAAATCGCCCCGGGCCGGAAAGTCGCCGTGCTGGGCGATATGCTGGAGTTGGGGGCGATTGCCGCCGAAGCGCACCGCCGGGTAGGCGCCCAGGCGGTGGAAGCCGGCGTTTCCGTGCTCCTTACCCGCGGGAATCTGGGGGAGGAAATCGCCCGGGGGGCGGAAGAAGCCGGGTTGAAAGAGGTTCACCGCTGCGCTTCCCACGAGGAAGCGGGACGCATCCTGAAGGAAGTCCTGCGGCCGGACGATACGGTGCTTTTCAAGGGCTCCCACAGCATGGAAATGGGGAAGATCATCGACCTTCTTTGATTAATTCGGCGAATAGAAAGAACGGCGTGTGGCGCCGGGAGGGGATTGGTTATGGGAAGTAATTCCTGCTTGCTGGCGGGCCTGGTGGCGGCGGCGGTCGTATTGATAACCGGCCCCTTCGCGATTCCGGCGCTGCACCGGCTGAAGTTCGGCCAGAGCATCCGCGACGAGGGGCCGAAAAGCCATCGGGCCAAGAGTGGCACACCGACGATGGGCGGCCTGATGATTGCCGCCGGCATCACGGTGGGGACACTGGTGGCGACGGGCCGTGAGCCGGCTGTCCTGCTGGCGCTTTTCGTGACCCTGGGGCATCTCGTCATCGGCTTTGTCGATGACTATATAAAGGTAGTGAAGAAACGCAACCTGGGGCTGAAGGCGCGGCAGAAACTGGCCGGACAGATCTTCATGGCGGTCCTGGTGACTTTCATCGGTACCCGCTGGCTGGGCATCACGACGGATCTCTGGATCCCGTTCGTCGCCCGGACCGTGGACCTGGGGCTGGCGTATTATATACTGGTATTTTTTGTTCTTGTCGGCACAACGAACGCGGTCAACCTGACCGACGGCCTGGACGGCCTGGCAGCAGGGACTGTAGCCGTCGCGGCGGTGGCGTATGCGCTCGTGTGCGTTCATTTCGGTAAAGCGGCGTTGGCCGCATTCTGTGTTGCCGTAGCCGCGGCCTGTCTCGCCTTCCTGCGCTTCAATGCGCACCCGGCCAGGGTGTTCATGGGCGATACCGGGTCGCTGGCCCTCGGCGGCGCACTGGCGGCGGCGGCCATCCTCACGAAGACGGAGCTGCTGCTCATCGTGATCGGCGGCGTTTTCGTTGTAGAGGCGCTGTCCGTCATCATCCAGGTCATTTCGTTCCAGACGACAGGCCGGCGGGTGTTCCTGATGAGCCCGATTCATCATCATTTCGAGCTCAAGGGCTGGCCGGAGACAAAGGTGGTTCACCGCTTCTGGCTGGCGGGGGTACTGCTGAGCATCCTGGCGCTGATTATCCTGCGTTGCGGTTGAAATTGGAAAGAAAGTATGATAGAATCACGGAATCCGTGGTGGGCATAGAATGCCGGATTGCGATAGGCGCGTTTGTTACGCAGTGTGCGGGCAGGCAACAATCGTAATGCGTTTTCGGTTGGTTGACAACGTCGCAGTGGTTGGCGGCGAATCGGGGATATATTTAAGGAAGTGAATCGGTTGGAGTGGAAAGCGGAAAAGGTTTTGGTCATTGGCGCCGGCATCAGCGGCATCGCGGCGGCGAAGATGGCCCGGAACTTCGGGGCTGAAGTGGTCCTCAGCGACGCCAAGGCCGAGGGGGAAATCCCGCAGGATCTCAGCGAATTGCGTTCCCTGGGCGTCCGGTTGGCGCTGGGGCCCCAGGACGAAAAGCAACTGGACGGCGTGACCCGCGTCATCCTTTCGCCGGCGGTGCCGGTGAAGATTCCTCTGGTCCAGGCGGCCCGGCAGCGTCAGATCACGGTGGAGAGTGAAGTGGAGTTCGCCTGGCAGTTAGCGAAGGCGCCCATCTACGCCGTGACCGGCACCAACGGGAAGACGACGACGACGACGCTCCTGGGGCAACTGATGGAAACGGTCTATCCTGTGGTGGGCGTGGGCGGCAATATCGGCGTCCCCCTCTGCGAGGAGGCGGTCCGGGTCGGCAGCGAGGGCTGCATCGTGGCGGAGATTTCCAGCTACCAGATGGAGGCGACACAGCATTTCCGCCCCCGGGCGGCAGCTATCCTCAACGTGACGCCCGACCATGTCGTGCGCCACGGTTCGCTGGAAGTCTATCAGCAGATGAAGGAGAAGATCTTCGCCGAGCAGACGGCGGAGGATTTCCTGATCCTGAACTATGACGATCCGAAAACCCGCGGCATGGCGGAGCGGGCAAAGGCGAAGGTCTGCTTCTTCAGCCGCCGGGAGGCGCTGGAGGAGGGCGCGTTCCTGGAGGACGATCAGCTCGTCATGCGCTGGCAGGGCAAGACGCACACCATCCTGCCCGCCCGGCAGCTCCGCATCAAGGGCGGACATAATATCGAGAACGCGCTGGCGGCCAGCGCCGTCGCTTTCCTGGCGGGGGCGCAGCCGGAGAAGATCGCGAAGGTCCTTCACGATTTCCCCGGGGTGGAGCACCGCATCGAGCCGGTCCGCATGGTGGACGGCGTCATGTATTACAACGATTCCAAGGCGACGAATACCGATTCGGCCATCAAGGCGCTGGATAGCTTCCCGGAGGAGCCGGTGGTCCTGATTGCCGGTGGCGACGACAAGATGACCGATCTGACGGAGTTCATGCAACTCGTGAAACAGCGTTGCACGAAACTGATCCTCGTCGGCAACGCGGCGGCCCGCTTCAAGGAGGCGGCCATCCGGAACGGCTTCCCGACGACGGACATCCGCGAGGCCGGCTACTCGATGGAAAAGGCGGTGGAGATTGCCCACGCCCTGGCCAAGCCGTCCCAGATCGTGCTCTTGTCCCCGGCCTGCGCCAGCTTCGATATGTTCAGCGGATTCGAGGAGAGGGGCCGGGTGTTCAAGAATCTCGTGAAAGCGCTGAAAGACACTATGGCATAAGGAGTCCTGGCATTGCGCGTCATTGTATCCGGCGGCGGCACGGGAGGTCATATCTACCCAGCGCTTACGCTGATCCGAACCATTGAGAGGAATGTGCCTGACGCCCGGTTCCTTTATGTCGGGACCAAGGCGGGGTTGGAAGCGGATATCGTTCCCCGGGAAGGGATTCCCTTCACGACGGTGGATATCAGCGGCTTCAAGCGCAGCCTGTCGCCCGCCAATCTGGTGCGGGGGGCCAGGGCCTTCGGCGGCGTCGTGAAGGCCATGAAGATCGTGCGGGAATTCCGCCCCGATATCGCCATCGGCACCGGCGGCTATGTCTGCGGTCCAATCCTGTTGGCGGCGAGCCTGCTCCGGGTGCCGTCCCTGGTGCAGGAACAGAATACCGTCCCCGGCATCACCAACAAGCTGCTGTCGCGTTTCGTGCGCCGCATCGCGGTGGGCACACGGGAAGCGCTGGCGGCTTTCCCAAAACAGAAAACGGTGTTCACCGGCAATCCCATCCGCCGCGAGGTCATGGAAGCGCGGCGGGAGGAAGGACTGGCGGCCTATGGCCTGGACCCGGAGAAAAAGACCATCCTGGTCTCCGGCGGCAGCCGGGGCGCCCGCAGCATCAACCGGGCGATGACCGGGGTGATGGCGCACTATGCCGGCCGGCCCGGGGTGCAGATCCTGCACGTGACCGGGAACGACGGCTACGAGGAGACGCGGGCGGCACTCGCCGAAGCCGGCGTCGATTGGGAGGCGGCGGGCAACCTGTTCCTGCGCCCCTATCTCTATGATATGCCGCAGGCATTGGCCTGCGCTGATTTAGCGATATTCCGGGCCGGGGCCATTGGCATCGCCGAGCTCACCGCCCGCGGCGTACCGGCCATCCTGATTCCGTATCCTTACGCTGCCGCCAATCACCAGGAGCATAACGCCCGGGCAGTGGAAGCGGCGGGGGCGGCAAGGATGATTCTTGACCGCGATCTCAGCGCCGAAAGCCTTTTGCGGCTCTTGACCACGCTTCTGGACGACGACGGGACGCTTCGAAAGATGGCGCAGGCGAGCCGGGAACTGGGGCGGCCGCAGGCGGCGGAAGAGATTGCCGGATTGGCGCTGGAGATGGCGCGCAACAAATGACGAAGGGAGAAGGCAATATGCTAGAGGATATCCATAAAATCCATTTCGTCGGTATCGGTGGCGCCGGCATGAGCGCCCTGGCCCGCATTCTCCTGGATAAGGGCTACATGGTTTCCGGCTCCGACCTCAAAGACTCCCCGATGGCCCGGCAGCTCAAGGAACACGGCGCCCGCATCTTCCTCGGCCATCGGGCCGAGAACGTGAACGGTGCCGAGGCGGTCGTTGTCTCGTCGGCAATCCCCGGCAACAATCCCGAGGTTGTGGCAGCGAAAGCGCTGGGACTCCGGCGGCTGCACCGTTCTGATGTCAACGCTGCCCTGCTGAACGCCGCCCGCGGTATTGCGGTGGCCGGCGCCCACGGCAAGACTACTACGACTTCCATGATCGGCCTGGTGCTCGAACATGGAGGGCTGGATCCGACCATCGTCATCGGCGGCGAGGTGGACTATCTCGGCGGCAATGCCCGCCTCGGAAAAGGCGACTGGCTGGTCTCCGAGGCCGACGAGAGCGACGGCTCCTTCCTGAAGCTGAAGCCGCAGATTGCCGTGGTGACGAATGTAGAAGACGACCATCTCGATCATTACGGGACGGTCGAGAATATCAAGAAAGCTTTCCGCACATTCATCGAGAACCTCGACCCGGCAACGGGGAAAGCGGTTCTCTGCTTCGATAACGAAAACATTCGCGAGATTGCCGGGCAGGTTGAGAGGAAAATCGTCTCCTACGCCATTGATTACCCGGCGGATTACCGGGCGGTGAATATTGAGCCCGCGGGCACCGGCGTCGCCTTTGATGTCGTGCGCGCGGGGGAAACCCTCGGCCATGTGGTCCTGCATATCCCGGGGCGCCACAATGTGCTGGACGCGCTGGCCACCGTGGTGACCGGCGTGCTCTGCGGGCTGACGGTGGACGAGGCAGCGGCGGGTCTGGACAACTTCCACGGCGCCAAGCGCCGTTTCGAGACGAAAGCGCATATCGGTGGCGTCTGGATCGTTGACGATTACGGCCACCATCCCAGCGAAATCAAAGCGACGCTGGCCGCGGCCCGGGAGACGAACCCGAAGCGGCTGGTCTGTGTTTTCCAGCCCCACCGTTTCAGCCGGACAAAACTCCTGGCAAAGGAATTCGGCGCTTCGTTCCCGGCAGCGGACGTCCTGCTTCTGACGGACATCTATTCCGCCGGGGAGGAGCCCCTGCCCGGGATCAGTGGCGAGACGATTTTCGCCGCCGTGGAGGAGGCCACCGGCCAGAACGCAACATATATTAAAGAGCGGGCTCATATCGCTCCCTATTTGGAGACCATCGTGCAGCCCGGCGATCTCGTCATCACCATGGGGGCCGGCGACATCTGGCGGACCGGCGAGGAGCTGGCGGAACGGCTGGGAAAGGGTGTAACAGGATGAAGAACCGGAAAATCGTCGTTGTCATGGGCGGCCCTTCCTCAGAGGCGGAGGTCTCCCGGCGAACGGGGAGCGCCGTTTTGGAGGCGCTGCGGTCCCGCGGTCTTGAAGCGTCAGGGCTGGAGCTTGTTCCGGCACGTTTCGCGGCGGATATTCAGGCGGCGGCGCCGGCGATCGTGTTCAACGCCGTCCATGGCGCTTTCGGCGAGGATGGGCGGTTGCAGGCGGTACTGGAACTCATGCAGATTCCCTATACGGGATCGGGCGTTTTGGCGTCGGCCATGACGATGGACAAGGTGATGGCGAAACGGGTATTTCTCGGCGCCGGCATCTCGACACCGCGGGCCTGTTCCTACCAAACTTTCCAGCGGCAGCAGAATCTTGCCGCCATCGTTGCCTGGGAGTTCTCCCTGCCGGTGGTCGTTAAGGCGGCGACACAGGGTTCCAGCATCGGCGTCATCATCGTGGAAAGGAAAGAAGACCTCGCCGGGGCCATCGATGAGGCGTTTCTTTACGGCGATGAGATTCTGGTAGAGGAGTTCATCCAGGGCATGGAGATCACGGTCGCTGTCTGGGGCGACGGGGAAAAGGCGGAATGCTTTCCCATCATCGAGATCACGACATCCTCCGGCCGATACGATTATAACAGCAAATATACCGTGGGGGCGTCGCAGCATATCATCCCGGCGCGGCTGGAGGAAAAAGTGGCGGAGCGGGCCCGGCAAACCGCCATCGATACATTCCGCGTCTGCGACTGCCGCGGCGTGGCACGGATGGATATGATGGTCTCGGAGGACGGGGTACCCTATGTCATCGATGTCAATACCGTGCCCGGTATGACGGGCACTTCTTTGGTGCCAGACGCGGGGCGGGCCATGGGCGTCGAGTTCCCGGAGCTTTGCGTTCGCCTGTTGGCAATGGCGGGGTTTTCCGTGTGATTTGGGGCATGAGATACTTGAAAGGAGGCGGGCGCTGTGGATGAGGAGAAAGAGGTCCGGGAAAGTGTTGACCCGTCGCCGGCAACCGGTGGGCGGAAATGGCACTGGTTCTTTCAGAGCCTGGCTTTCCTGGGCGCAATCGCCGCTATCGGCGCGGCGTTCTTCTACCTGCCCTTTTTCAAGGTGCAATCGGTGACGATTGTTGGGAATCACTATGTGCCGGCGGAGGATATTTGCCGTATTGCCGGCATTTACCGCGGACAGCATCTCATGCAGGTCGAGACCGCCGTATCATCACGCACCCTGACGAAGGACCTTCGCATTGAGCAGGCCACGGTTCGCCGCGTCTTTCCCAATGGAATCATGATTGAGATTGAGGAACGGCGGCCGGTGGCTGTGATTGCCTGCGAATACGGATTCCTGGATCTGGACCGGCAGGGTCTGGTGCTGAACGCGCATCGCCAGCTGGAGGCGAAGGGCATTCCGTTCCTGACCGGTGTAAGTGTCCAGGAACGCTATATTGGCGATAAGGTGGAGCAGCCGCTGGTGGAGGCGGCTCTTCGCTATCTTTCGTATATCCGGCCCGAAGGGCTGGCGGAGATTACAGAGGTGGCTTTGCAGGACCCCGGCCATGTGGTTGCCAGGACGATCAGTGCCACGGAGATCCGGATTGGCGGGTTGGAGCCGGAGCGGTTGGAGCAGAAGGCCCTGGACACGCAGGATTTCATCGAGGAACTTCATACCGCGAAGCACGCCATCGCTTATCTGGACCTGACATACGCGCAGTCATTTGTCGGCCTTCGTGAATAGGTGCGCCGGGCGAAACCGCGCGTTTTCCCCGGTATTATCTGGAAAGAAAAGGAAGCGTTCATTTTATGTCATCCCTGCGACGAAGCCGTATTTCGATTTCCTTTGTCTGCATCGTGCTGGGCTTCATGCTGAGCATGCAGTTCCGCATCGCTATGGAACAGCGGTCTTCGTTGCCCTATCAGCGGACGGAGGAACTGTCGGCCCGGCTTTTGCAGACGGAGAAGGAGCGGGACGCCCTGCAGGAGCAGGTAGCGAAGTTGGAGGAAGCGGCGGCAAAGAAGGCGGCCGAGCCGTCCGGCCAGCAGACGATCCAGGAACTTCGGATGCGTAGCGGTCAGATACCTCTCACGGGGCCGGGCGTCATTGTCACCATCGACGACAGCAAGATCGCGTCGAAAGCGGGTGATAACCAGAACCTCTACATCATCCACGACGACGATCTGCTGAAGGTCATCAACGAGTTGCGGGCGGCGGGGGCGGAGGCGATATCCGTCAATGGTCAGCGTCTCGTGGCAACCTCGGAAATCCGGTGTGCCGGACCGACGCTTTCCGTCAACAATGTTCGTTCCGCGCCGCCCTATGAGATTCGGGCCATCGGCGATATCCAGACGCTGGAGAACTCGCTCAGGATGCGTGGCGGCGTGATGGAGACATTGCGGGTATGGGGTATCCAGTTGGAAATTCAGGTTTCGGAGAATGTGACGGTGCCTGCTTACAAGGGCGTCGGTGCGTATCAATACGCCCGGCCGGCTGAGGAGGCGTCATCATGAGTTATGCCTTGGTGAGCTTGATGGTGGGAATCCTTTTGGGCGCGTTCACCCCCATTGCCGTGCCGGTTGCTTATGCCAAACTCTTCTCCGTGGCGCTCCTGGCATCGCTGGATTCCGTTTTCGGCGGTTTCCGGGCGGCCATGGAGGAAACATTTGACAATACGATCTTCATTTCGGGTTTCTTTGCCAATGCGTTGTTGGCGGTGTTCCTCGTATATGCAGGGGATCATATGGGCATTGACCTGTATTATGTAGCCTTATTGGCGTTTGGCTTGCGGATTTTCCAGAATCTTGCCATCATCCGCCGCTATTTCCTCAAGAAACACAGCTGATTGTGGCGGGAATAAAGGAAATCCTCCGGCTCGGGCATTGGGAAAATTTTTTGTAGCAAAAATGGCAAATCAATGGTACAATAGGATGGTATATCAGGAAAAAGGAGCACGCGAAACAATCGTGCGTTGAATACTGCTAGGCTTGGAGGTTTTATCGTGATTGAACTGGACGATACGGCAATGGAGGAGTTTGCCCGGATAAAGGTAGTCGGAGTCGGCGGTGGCGGCAGCAACGCCATCAACCGGATGATTTCGGCCGGACTCAAGGGCGTGGAATTCATCGCGGTCAATACCGATTCCCAGGCGCTTTTGCATTCGCTGGCGCCGAAACGTATCCAAATAGGCGCGAAGCTGACCCGCGGTTTGGGTGCGGGGGCCAAGCCGGAAATTGGCAGCCAGGCGGCGGAGGAGAGCCGGGACGATCTGCTTGACGCGTTGCAGGGCGCCGATATGGTCTTCATCACCGCCGGTATGGGTGGCGGTACCGGCACGGGCGCGGCGCCGGTGGTGGCCGCTTGCGCCCGGGAGTCGGGAGCGCTGACGGTGGCTGTCGTGACGAAGCCTTTCCGCTTTGAGGGGCGCCGCCGCATGGTGAACGCCGAAGGCGGCATCGTGAATCTCAAGCAGCAGGTTGATACCATCATCACGATTCCCAATGATCAGCTTTTGCAGATTGTCGATAAGAGGACGCCGATGATGGAGGCGTTCCGCATCGCGGACAACGTTTTGCATCAGGGCGTGCAGGGCATTTCCGATCTCATCGCCGTTCCCGGCCTTATCAATCTCGATTTTGCCGATGTGAAGTCCATCATGTCCAGTGCCGGTTCCGCTCTCATGGGCATCGGCGAGGGCTCGGGCGAGAACGCCGCCGTCACGGCGGCGCATAACGCCATCACGTCGCCGCTGCTGGAAACCGATATCAATGGTGCGAAGGGCGTCCTGCTCAACGTTACCGGCTCGGCGGAAAAAGTCAGCATCTTCGACGTCAACGAGGCGATGACGACGATTCAGGAGGCGGCGCATCCCGATGCGAATATCATCTTCGGTGCCGCGATTGATGATACACTGGGCGATACGATACGCGTAACCGTGATTGCTACCGGGTGTGATAATGAGGAAGGGGTCGTCGGGGTTCCGTCCAAGAACCAGGCGGCAACCAATCAACCGGCAGCAAAGACTGCTGACGGTCAGGACGCGAAGGCCGCCACGGTGGCTTCTCAGCCGGCGGCACCAAAGCCGGCGCCGGCGTCCATCGAAATACCGGACTGGCTCCGGCACAGTGAATAGCCGATGAAGTAAGGCAAGGGGCCGCCCGGGCGGCCCCTTTTTGGTAGCGTTTGTCACCCACTTATTTCCGGGCAAAGGAGATCACATTCCCATGAGACGCTATACATCCTTGCTGCTGACAGCTTTTGTGCTGGTCGTGGCGGTGGCGCTGGGTTCGCTTTTCCTTTCCGGCCATGCCGACCAGACACGACGTCACGCAATCCGGGTCTATACGACCATGCCGGCGGAGCAGGCGGGGCTTTTGGCGGCGGAATATGAAAACGAAAGCCACATCCGGGTGGAGTTCGTGCCGTTTTCGCCGGCGGAGCTTTCAGAGCGGTTGCGGACGGCAAAAACAAATCCGGACGCGGCGATGGTGCTGGCGGACAGTGCGGTTCTCCGGCAGGCGGCGAAGGAAGGGGCTTTCGTTCCCTATGAGACGGAGCAGACCGACCAGGTTGCGGACGAACTGAAGGATCCCGAGGGAGCCTGGGTCGGTGTCTGGTATGATCCGGTCGTGTTCTGCGTGAACAGCGACTATCTCCGGACATTGCCACGGATTCCCCAGACCTGGCCGGAGCTGGCGAATTACCCGAACGTGCGCCTGGGCATGACGGATTTCCTGGCGGCTGACGCGGCATCGAATCTTTATTTTTCTCTGCTGGCGGCGTATGGCGAGCCGGAGGCGTTCCGCCTGCTGGCCGCTATGCAGCCGAAGGTCGTGCAATACGTAAAATACCTTTCCACGCCGGTGCGCATGGCGGGCATGGGCGAGGTCGATATTTCCCTGGCGGTACAGAGCGAGACGCTTCGTTATCTTAACAACGGGTATCCGCTGAAAATCATCTACCCGGCGGACGGTACCGCCTATATGCTGACGGGAATCGGTCTGCTGCGGGATGACCAGAAGCCGGTTTACGATTTCGCTGCCTGGTTGCTCAGCGACCGGGCCCAGCAGGCTTTGCAGGAGGCAGGCGTCTATTTCGTTCCCACAGATCCGGAAACGCTGGCTTACAAGATGCTGGCGGGCAAGAATCTGACGCTCTTTGAACGCCTGCCGGCCTATACGGGAGAGCAACGGCGGGAGCTTCTCGATCGCTGGCTCAAGGAGATTCGTTTCCGGTAAGAATTGATAATAGACGGGGCGCACAGCCCCGTTTCTCTTTCGCTTGCAGAGGAGGAGCGACTGTGAAAGTTGGATTCATCAGTTTGGGATGCGCCAAGAATCTTGTCGACACTGAGGTCATGCTGGGGATTTTGCGGGAGAACGGCATGGAACTGACGCCGGAACCGGCGGAGGCGGAAATCCTCATCGTCAACACCTGTGCCTTCATCGAGACCGCCAAGCAGGAGTCGATCACGACCATCCTGAATCTGGAGGAGTACAAAAAGACCGGCTGCTGTCAGGCCCTGATCGCCGCCGGTTGTTTGGGCCAGCGCTACGACCAGGCAATCCTCGACGAGATGCCTGAGGTGGATGCCATTTTGGGCACAGGGGCGTTTCCGCGCGTCATGGAGGCGGTGCGGGAGGCGTTGGCCGGCAACCGCGTCATTCTTGCCGGCCCCTCCGAGATCATCTACGACGCCCGGATGCCCCGGATCGTTACGACGCCGTCCTATACCGCCTACGTCAAGATTGCCGAGGGGTGCGACAATCGCTGCGCTTTCTGCGCCATTCCGTTGATCCGGGGCCACTACCGCAGCCGTCCGATGGAGGATATCCGGGCCGAGGTGGAGCGTCTGGCGGCGGACGGCGTCAAGGAAATCAACCTTATCGCCCAGGATACCACGAACTACGGGCGTGATCTCTACGGTGAGCCGAGACTGGCGGCGCTGCTCCGGGAACTGTGCCGGGTGGAGGGCATCCAGTGGATACGGAACCTTTACGCTTACCCGCGGTTCTTTACCGACGAACTCATCGACACCATTGCCCGGGAGCCGAAAATCTGCAAGTATGTCGATTTGCCGCTTCAGCACGCCGATGATGATATCCTGCGGGCCATGCGCCGTCCCACGACGCGCCGGGACATGGAAGCCCTGCTGAAAAAAATCCGGGAGCGGATTCCCAGCGTGGCTATCCGTTCCACTTTCATTGTTGGTTTTCCCGGGGAAACGGCGGAAAAATACGAGACATTGCGCCGCTTCGTGGAGGAGCAGCGATTCGATCAGGTGGGCGTATTCACTTATTCTCAGGAAGACGGCACGCCGGCGGCGGCGCTGGGCAACCAGATCGGCGAGACGGACCGGGAAGAGCGCTACCACGACCTGATGAGCCGCCAGAGCAAAATTTCCGAGGAGCTGGGGCAGTCGCTGGTGGGCCATGAGATTGATGTGCTGATCGAGGGCCGGGACGCGGAGGAGGAGCAGATTGCCTATGGCCGTTCCTACCGCGAGGCGCCGGATGTGGACGGCAAGATCTACATCGAGGGCGACGCGGACAGCCAGCCCGGTGACATTGTTCGGGCCCGGATCGTGGAGGGCTTCGCTTACGACCTGGTGGCGGAGCCGGCCCGGTCATGAGGGACAGTGTTGCGGCGCCGGAAGAAGCCGTTGAGGAAACGGCGGGGCGTTTGCTGGCGGAGCGCGGCCTCACGATTGCCTGTGCCGAGTCCTGCACCGGCGGGCTCCTGACCAGCCGGCTTACGGATATCGCCGGCAGTTCGGCGTATGTCAGGGGAGCGGTCGTCTCCTATACCAACGAGGTCAAGGCCGGTGTGCTGGGCGTACGGCAGGAGACCCTCGATGCCCACACGGCGGTTTCCGAACCGACGGCGCGGGAGATGGCGGAAAATGTGCGCCGTTTACTGCAGACGGATATCGGCGTCAGCATCACCGGTCTTGCCGGCCCGGCAGGTGCCCCCGGTCAGCCGGTGGGCCTGGTCTATATCGGCATAGCTGTCCCGTCAGGGACGCGCGTGACGGAAAACCGGTTCGCCGGCAGCCGGAAGGAAATCAAATGGCAGGCCAGCCAGCGGGCATTGGAAATGGTCCTTCACGCTCTTTTCAGATGGCATTGCTAGCATACGGATAGTATTCCTGATGAATCACAAGGAGGGTTTGCCCATGAATTGGAAGAAATCTTTGAAGATGGCACTGGCCACGGGAACGGCTGCCTTATCCCTGATGGGACCGGTGGCGTTCGCGGAGGAAGCGGCGGAGACAGCTACGCCCGCAGCAGAAGCTCAGGCGGCGGAAAACAACGGGGCGACGGAGATAACGCCGGAGGAAGCTCTGGACTACTATCAGAACAGCGGCTATAAATATACCAGCCAACGCTATGGCTATAGCATCATCTGCCCGCAGAAACCGAATGTGATTCCCGCCAGCACGATGGACGAGAGCGCCCGCGGCGACGTGCTGATTTTCCAGAACGAGGGTTACGACATCATCAACGCCTGGATTATCCTGGTGGATGCTTTCGATGAAAAGGAACTGCCAAAGGACATTGGCACCCGTAGTGAGGAAGATCAGAAGAAATTCATCGAGCACATCATGGGCAGTGGCGGCTATGAATTCGTGCGCCTGACCGATGTGCAGGGTCAGACGGGCATCTATTGTGTGACCGCCAAGGTCCTCGATATCGATACCAACGGTGACGGCAAGATTGACGAGACCGTGACCGCCGACACCCAGATGGTGAAGACCTTCTTCCGGGGACAGTACGGCGGGCGCTTCTCCGTCCAGCTCATCGATAATCCTGAGCTTACCCAGGCCGGCGTCGCCATCTATCAGCTCGGTATGCTGACATTCCAGGAGTGGCCGTCCCAGGTCACGGAGAACGGTCAGAACCAGGTGAAGCGGGACAGCAAGCAGCAGGATAACAAGGACAATAAGGATAAGAAAGAAAAAAAGGATAAAAAATGACCGCTGACCGGTCATTGCCTTCGGGGGGAGGGAGCGCGGCTCCCTCCTTTCTTGTGTCCGGAAAAGGTTTTCCCGGGGTGCATCCTGAATCCGATTGGGTGATTTACTTTTTGCCGGTTTTTCTTTATAATATCATTGACTGCGGAAGGAGGATTGGCAGTGAGTCAAATCTTTTCCTATCGGGGCATGACGCCCAGGATTGCCGGAGATGTGTTCCTGGCGGAGGGGGCCCGCGTCATTGGCGACGTCACGCTGGCGGAGGGCGCGAATGTCTGGTTCAATACGGTCGTCCGGGGCGATATCCAGCGTGTCGAGGTCGGGAAGTTCACGAACCTCCAGGATAACGTCACGGTCCACGTCATGAGCAGCGAGCCGACGATCATTGGCGACTATGTGACCGTAGGCCACGGCGCGGTCATCCATTGTTCCCGTGTCGGCAACAATACGCTGATCGGCATGGGCGCGGTCCTGCTGGGGCACGCGGTCATCGGCGGGAACTGCATTGTCGGCGCCGGCTCGGTGGTCATGCAGCGCAAGAAATACCCGGACAACGTCCTGATATACGGCAATCCCGCCCGGGTCATTCGCGATCTCCGTGAGGACGAGATCAAGGCACTCCACCAGTCCGCGGTTGACTACTACGACATCGCGCTCAAATATCTCAAAGAAAATGATGTGAAAGGAGTTCAATGATGGAAAAGACACTGGTACTGATCAAACCGGACGCCTTCAAGGGCAAGCACACGGGTGACATCATCCGGATTTACGAGGAGGCGGGGCTCACGCTTCTGGCTATGCGGATGATGAAGATGACGAAAGAGGTCGCCGCCAAGCATTACGTCGAGCACATCGGCCGGCCTTACTACGAGGAGCTGGAAACCTTCATGATGTCCGGTCCCATCGTCGCCATGGTACTGGCGGGCGACAACGCTATCGCCAAGGTGCGAGACATCAATGGCAAGACCGATCCGAAGGAAGCGGCGCCGGGTACGATCCGGAAGCTCTACGCGGCCAGCAAGGGCGAGAACGCCGTCCACGCCTCCGACAGCCCGGAGAGCGCGGCCCGTGAGATCCGTATCTTCTTCAACGAATCTGAGATTTTTGATTGAGGTGAAAAAGCATGGGCGTTTATACGAAGACCGGCGACAAAGGGCAGACGAGCCTCTTCACGGGCGAGCGTGTCGATAAGGATTCGCTGCGGGTCGAGACGTACGGCATCGTCGATGAGATGAACTCCGCTCTGGGCATGGCCCGGGCGTTCTGCCAAAACGAAGAAGTCAAGACGCTGCTCCTGATGTTGCAGAAGGATGTCTCGCTGTTCATGGCCGATCTCGCCAGTCTGGGACAGCCGCCGCACATCACGGATATGCACATCAAGGATATCGAGTCGGAGATGGACCGTATCGAGGGCATTGTCGGTCGCCTCGGCTGCTTCCTGATTCCCGGCGATACCCAGGGCGGTGCCATGCTCGACCTGGCCCGTACCATCGCCCGTCGGGCCGAGCGTCAGATGCTCCGTCTGGCCCGCCAGGAGGAGGTCCATGAAACCGACCGCCTCTACATCAATCGTTTGTCCGATTACTGCTTCATGCTCATGCGGCTGGAGGAACACAAGGGATAAGGGGTAAAAAGGTCCCGTAACAAAAGACAGGAGCCAATCCGGGGAATGCCTTGGACTGGCTCCTTTTCTGTTTGGTATTCATCGTATTCATCGCCGCCAATCTGTGGTATAATGGGGGCAGCTGCCGGGAGGAAAGCGGGACCCGGCGGACACAGCGGCAGGAAGCGGTCGGCGAAGGGAGGAGGACGGTCAGTGACTCTGGAAAGCGGACATTTTCTTCGTCGCCGGCCCGACCCGGCGCGCCTGGAAGCTTATGGATTCCAAAAACGCGACGGCGTTTACCGGCTGACGAAGGAATTCATGGACGGGTTCCGGGCCGAGCTGATTGTAAGCCGGGAAGGGGAAGTCAGCGGCCGGGTCCTTGACAGCGAGACAGGGGAGGAGTATCTGCCGCTGCGGGCGGTGGAGGCTTGCGGAGCCTTCGTGGGCGAAGTCCGGGCGGCTTACGGGGCGTTTCTGGATGAGATTGCCGCCGCCTGCTTTGTGACGGCGCCGTTTCTTTCCCCGCAGGCGGACCGGTTGCAGGTAGCGCTGGCGGAACGCTTTGGCGACGTACCGGATTTTCCCTTTGAGAAGTGTCCGGGCTACGGCGTTTTCCGCTTTCCGGAGAGTGGCAAATGGTACGGGCTCATCATGGCAATTCCCCGGGCCCGGTTGGAAAAAGGGGCACCGGAGGAACCGGTGGAGATCGTGAACCTCAAGATCGCGCCCGAAGACCGGGAGAAACTGCTGGAAAAGGACGGCATTTACCCTTGCTATCACATGAACCGCGCCCATTGGGTCAGCGTCGCCCTGGACGGCCGCCTGCCCGATGAAGAAATCCTGGCACTGCTGGCGGCCAGCCGGGCGCTGGTAGCCAAAGGCGCCGGCAGCCGGGCCGGCGAAAGCGGATCGACGGGGCCGGCTTCCTGGATTGTACCTGCGAATCCCCTGCAATATGATGTGGAAACAGGTTTCTGGGCGAACGGCGGGCGGCTGGACTGGACGCAGACGGCCCGTGTCCGCCCCGGCGATGAGGTCTTTATCTATCTGGGGGCGCCGATCTCCTCGGTTCAGTTTGGCTGTGTCGTACTGGCCGCTGATTTGCCCGATCCGGAGCGGCCGGGGAAAAAGCGCATGACCATCGAGTGTCGCGCCGTTTTTCCGATTGGCCGGTTCACGATGTCGTGGCTCCGGCGGGGCGGGGTGAAGAGCGTCCGCTCGGCCCGCCATCTGCCGGTGCCGCTGGCGGAAAAGCTGCGGGCGGCGGCCGCCAAAAGCGGTTGGCAAAAGGCGCCCGGCGGAAGAAAAAGACAATAAAAAACCCCGCCGCAAACGCGACGGGATTCTGTCATCCTATGATTCACTTCGCCAGGGAATTGACCTTGAGCGCCAGACGCGACTTCTTGCGGGCCGCGTTGTTCTTGTGATAGACGCGGTTGGCCGCCGCCTGGTCGATGGTCTTGCAGGCAGCCTGCAGGAGGGTCTTCGCCTCGTCGGCGTTGCCCGCCGCGACGGCATCGAGAACCTTGCGGGAAGCCTTCTTCACGCGCGTCTTTTCCGCGACGTTCTTCGCGTGGCGCTTGGCGTCGGTTTTAACACTCAAAACAGATGATTTGATGTTCGGCAAATACTTCACCCCCTGCCAGTAAAATCTGATGAATTGAAGCGCGCCGTATACGGCGTCCGCCCCTTCCATTCAATTACCAAGCCATTATAACATGGCGAAATGGAAAAAGCAACCTATTTTTCCCGACGGTCATCGGAAAGCCGGAAGATATCCAGAGAAAAGAGATTTGATGCGAATGATGGATTTTGTAGCCATTGACTTTGAAACCGCCACCCGCTGGCCGGACTCCGCCTGCAGCGTCGCATTGGTGGACGTTCGGGACGGCGCGGTGGCAGACTCCTACTATACGCTGATTTGCCCGCCGGGATGCCGGTTTGACGCAACCAATAGCCGTATCCACGGCATAACATCGGAGATGGTGGCGGGTGAACGCGACTTCGCCGGCGTCTGGCCGGAACTTCAGGCGCGGCTGGCGGGACGGGTTGTCATCGCCCATAACGCCTCCTTTGACATGAACGTGCTGCGCCACTCGCTCAGGCGGTACCATTTGGCGGCGCCGGCGTTCCGGCAATGCTGTACGGTGCAGATTGCCCGCCGGGCCTGGCCGGAGCTGCCCAATCACAAACTCAACACCGTCGGGGATTTCCTGCATGTCGATTTCGCGCACCATAACGCGCTGGAGGACGCCCGGGCCTGCGCCATGATTCCCCTGGCCGCGGCCAGAGAATGTGGTGCGGCCAGCCTGGAGGAACTGACGGGAAAACTCAACGTAACCATCAAGCCGTTTGTATGAATCCAGCGTTTCGGGAAAGGGAGGACAATCGTGGAAAAGGAATTGCCTGTCCGCGAGGGCGAAATATACGAGCTCACGGTCGAACGGCTGGGGCTGGGAGGCGAAGGCGTTGCCCGCCGGGAGGGATTTACCGTTTTTGTGCCGGGGGCGCTGCCGGGGGAAAGGGTTCGGGCCCGGATTGTCAAACGGAAGAAGAGCTACGCCACGGCAGTTGTCGAGGAACAGCTCACGCGGAGCCCGGACCGCGTTTCGCCCCGCTGCCCGCTCTATGAAGCGTGCGGCGGCTGCCAGCTGCAGCATCTCGCGTATCCGGCGCAGCTTGATGCCAAACGGCAGCAGGTCGCGGACGATTTGATTCACATCGGCCGCTTGCCGGAGGTTCCGGTCCTTCCAACCCTGGGCGCGGACGATCCCTGGAACTACCGCAACAAGGTCCAGTTCCCGGTGGGCCGGGAGGGCGGCGAAATCATCATTGGCTGCTTTGCCCGGGGCACGCATACCATCATTGATACCGAAAACTGCCATATCCAGGCGGTGGGCAACAACGACATCGTCAACGCCGTGCGCGACGCGGTGAAGGAGTTCCGCGTTCCCGTTTACGACGAGGACCGCCATACCGGCGTCCTGCGCCATGTGGTGGGCCGCGCCGGGCAGGACGGCAGCCTGATGATCGTCCTCGTCACCGCCGTCCGCGAGCTCCGGCAGGCCAAAGGCATCGTCGCCTTCCTGCGCCGCCGTCTGCCAAAGCTGGTCAGCGTCCAGCAGAATATCCAGACGTATCGCAACAACGTCATCCTGGGTCGCGAAACCGTGCTGCTCTGGGGGAAAGACACCATCCGTGACCGGATCGGCCCCCTGTCGTTTCGCATCTCACCGCGGTCCTTTTTCCAGGTCAATACCCGGCAGGCGGAGGTCCTTTACCGGAAAGCGCTGGAATACGCCGGCCTCACGGGGAAGGAAACCGTAATCGACGCCTACTGCGGCACGGGGACCATCTCGCTCTTCCTGGCCCAGCGGGCGCGAAAGGTCTATGGTATCGAGATCGTCAAGCCGGCCATTCTCGACGCCCGCCGCAACGCCCGGGAGAACCACGTCAAAAACGCCGAGTTCATCGTCGGCGACGCCACGGCGGTCATGCCGCAGCTCTATCGGAGCGGCATTCGCGCCGATGTCATCGTGACCGACCCGCCCCGCGCCGGTTGCACGTCGTTGGTGTTGCAGACATTCGCCGCCATGCGCCCCCGGCGTATCGTATACGTCTCCTGTAACCCGGCGACCCTGGCCCGGGACCTGGCCATCCTCGACGAGCTCGGTTACCGGACCATCGAAGTGCAGCCGGTGGATATGTTCCCCATGACCAGCGCCGTCGAAGTTTGCACGAAACTTATCAGGGCGGATGCGGCGGACGGCTAGAAATTCCAAGCGATTTCCAGGCGGCCGGAGGCGTGCACGGTGATCTTTTGGATCAGAGAGTGCAAGATCTTTCTCTGCGTGTCAGGAACCCTGACGGTGGCGAAATCTTTTATGTTGGCGCGGGCTTCTGCCAGTGTCAGCCTGGGCTTTGACAGGGGCGCTGCCAGATTCGTCAGCGTGGTTTGGAGCGTTTCCCGCTCGTTCTGGAGCTTCTGCGTTCTCGTGCTGATGTCGTCGAGGGAAATCGTCCCGATTTGGTAGAGGTCAATGATGCGCGGAATCTGATGGTCGATTTCGTCAAGGCGCCGTTGTATGGCTTGCCGCTCTTCATCGCGGCGGGCCATTTCCGGTTCGTGACGGGCCGCCTCGCTGAGGTCGGTGAGGACTCGATTGCTTGCCGATGTCATCGCCTTTATCTCGCCCGTGATGCGGCGGTCTATTTTTTCCACGGGGAAGGCCGGGCTCATGCAGAGCGGGTCAATGACGCGCCGCTTGTTCGTCTTTGCCCGGCTATAGCAGTAATAGTATGGATAATACCGGCGATTCGTACCGTGTCCACTGTAGTTCCCTTTCGTCGTGTACATCGCGCCGCAATTCCCGCAGTATAGGAGCCCCGTCAGCAGGTGATGCTGGCGGAAAGGCGGCTCCTTGCTGGCGCTGATGCGGGAGCGGTCAGCGAGGAGCAGCCCGGCTCGGGAGAAGGCTTCCTGGTCGATGATGGGATCATGCTGCCCCTGGTACTGACGCCCCTCCCATTGGATACGGCCGACATAGAGCGGCGTAGACAGGATAGAGCGGATCAGCGTCGGATTCAGCGGGCGCCCGTACTTTTTCGAGAGCGCGGTCACGATATGATGGATTGCCGTACCGCTCAGGAATTCATCGTAAACTTCCCGCACAACGACGGCCTCCACCGGATTGACGACCAGGCGCCCGTCAGTGTAATCGTATCCGAAAGGCTTCCAGCCGCCGCCGTGCCAGAGGCCGGATTTCGCCCTCTCGACGCGTCCCATTGCCGTCCGCTCTTTTATCTGCTCCCGCTCAAGCTGGGCGAAGACGGACAGGATCCCGATCATGGCCCGGCCAAACGGCGACGCCGTATCGAAGTTCTCCAGCATCGAGACGAATGCGACGCCGTTCTTGAGAAAGATGTCCTCGATGATGTGCAAAGTGTCTTTCTGCGACCGGGAAAGCCGGTCCAACTTGTAAACGAGAACGCAATCAATGCTCCCGCCCTGGATGCAGCCGAAAAGGCGCTGGAGGGCCGGACGCTCCATATTCGATCCGGAAAAGCCCGGGTCCATGAAAACGCCGGTGATTACCCAGCCCTTTGCCTTGCAGTAAGCTGTCAGGCGATCCTCCTGGGCCTCGATCGAGTATCCCTCGATGGCCTGCTCCTGCGTGGATACGCGGATGTACAGCGCTGTCCGGTTCATGGTATCACCTCCGCCGCCCCTCGGGGCGGCTTTTTTTATTTGCCGGTAACTTGCGCCCGACATAAATATCGGACGCAAAAGTCAGTACTGACGCGGTTTTTTTATTTGCTGGTCAATGCCGGCGGTAACGGCGGAAGGTTGTTGTATGCCAAATCGTTTCTGTGTTCCATGTTATGCCTCCGTTTTATCGATAGAGTGATTATTTGTAAAAATTTCACCCTATTGATAGTATAGAGTGATTTCGTAAAGGTATCAATCGGATAGAGTGATTTTTGGACGAATTTTCATCCTGTTAAATTTCCGCCGCCCCTCCCGGGCGGATTTTTTATTGTCCGAAATCCGCAAGCGGTTGCGGGTTTATTTGCCCCTACCTATCGTTTGCAGGAAGGATTAAAACGGGAATCGCAAGTCCGCAAGCCGTCAATGTGCTCGAATAAATCCGGCTTAATCGGATTGAAAAGAGGATCAAGAATAAAATCAATTCCTTCCCGACGGGCCAGCTTGGCTGCCGCGACAAAATCGCTGTCGCCGGAAATAAGGACAATCTGATCGACCTGCTTCTTGTAAGCCAATGAAGCTATATCCAAGCCAATCTTCATATCTACGCCTTTTTGGTCGACTTCCAGCATAAAATCCTTATCGGTGACATCAGAAAAAGCCCTGGAGCCGCTGCACAGTTTACGCAGCGTGGTCTCTCGCAGGGAAAAATGGGCCTGCTCATCCGCCAGCTTCCCAAATCGTATCGCGAATTTTCGACGCTTCTTTAGCTCGTTAATGAAAGCGTGCATCCATCGGTAAAGCTCGGTCTTTGCATAATCAATTTGAGAGTGCAAAAAGGGATGGAAAACCTTCTTTTCCATCGGGAGACAATCATAATAAAAAATACGGTATAGCTCGCTGTCAACGCCTTTCCGATGATGCAAATGGCGGCGGCAATAATCCTGAAGCTCCTGCGCTCGTTCTTCCGCTGTTTTTTCGCCAAGCATGATCTGGGCGCGGCGTCTATAAAAGCCTCCGTCGATTAAGATTGCAGTTTTCATGCTAAACCTCCTAAAAATAAAAACGTCTCTGGGCTCGGCCAAGCTCTTATTTTCGAGCGGCTTACTACCAGAGACAGCATTAGCGAATTCATTTGTGTGCTATCATCATATAGTTTCTTGCCGCGAATGTCAATTACAATATCTAACGATTTTAACAATATTTAACAATATTTAACAGTTTTTTAGCGTTTTTAACGCCATTTAACACTTTTTAGCACTTTTTAGCACGATTTAACACGATTTCCTCTCCGCCCTCCCGGGCGGCTTTTTTTGTTTGGCTGAAATCCGCAAGCGATTGCGGATTTAGACTTTGCGGCGGAGCTCGATGACGTCGCCGATGATCTGGAGGGGGAGGGACAGGACATCGTCGTTGGAGAAGAAGTGGGGCTCGTAGACGTCGGGGTTGTAGGCGACAAGGGTGACGCCTTCGCGGGACTTGATGACGCGCTTTAAGGTGGCGGACTCGCGGCCGATCAGGACGGCGGCGGTGCGGCCGGATTCGACGTCATCAGCGCGGCGAAGGATGACGGTATCGCCCTCGACGTATTTGGGCTCCATGGAGCGGCCACGAACGCGCAGCGCGAAGAATTCACCGGGCCAATCCTGGGGAATTTCTTCCCAGTCCTCGATGTCCTCGATGGCCTCGATGGGGATCCCGGCGACGATGGAACCGTAAACAGGGATGCGCTTGCCATGCAACGGTTGCGTGGCGAGGCCCGCAGGGGTGCTGGCGGGAAGGGTAATGGGTTGGTCTTCGATAATGTCACTTTTTTTTATACCAAAATGCTCTGACAACCGCTCGATTGCTCCCATTCGCGGAACTTTTATGCCGAGCTCCCATGTTGAAACCGCTTTATCTGTAACACCTGCGATTTGGGCAAGCTCCTTCTGGGATAATTCATGCTTTATTCGCAAACGTCTAATATTATCACCAATCGACATAATGCTCACCCCCCTAACAATTGATACTATTATAGTAAACCTAAAGTAGAAAAAAATCAACCTTTAAAAAAGGAAATTCTACTTTTAGGGGTTGACATTCTACCAAAAGTAGATTATCATGAGTAAAGAAAAGGAGGTGGGGCGTGAATGAAGTTAAGTCTGAGAGCCGCAAGAGTTGATGCGAATTTGACGCAGGAAGACATGGCCAAGGCATTGAATATTCATGTGCAGACGTATCGTAAATTAGAGGAAAGGCCTGATACTGCAACAATCGAGCAAGCAAAAATCATTTCAGAGCGTGTAGGAAGGTCATATAACGAAATTTTTTTTGCGTCCTAACTCTACTATAAGTAGAAGAATACGCAGACGGCGCTACCGGGGGACATGGGGGTGAGGGAAGGAGGGGTGAACGGATGCGGTCATGTTTTATCAGGATTGAGGTGCCGGAAGGCGAAGTAAAGCAGATTTTGGATGAGCTGAACAAGGCGCAGGAGAAAATCTATGAGTGCTACAACAGATTGGAAGGACTCGGCGTGGTGACGGTTATAAAAAAGGACGCCGCCGAGAATGGCGACGCCAAGTCCGAGGAGCTTTCAAAGGCGCTGGAGCAGAAGCTCGAACACCTTAGTGACCTCGATTACGTTTAATGTGCTTGTTCGTTTTTCATCTTGTCGTATTCAGCGAGTACATGGATGGTGTTTTTGATGGAAATGATATCAGCGGTCCAGATCATGCGCTGTTGATCATTTTCAGGAGGAGCGTCGGGGTCGATTCCGAATTTCGCAAAGACGCGCCGTTCCAGTTCATTGTAGTCGATGTTCATGGTGTCACCTCCTTTCGGGTGACATTATACCACGGGCCGCGGGCGGCGGGGAGGTGATGGGGTTGGAGAGCAAGGAAAGAGCGACGACGATCGAGGAGGCCGAAGCGCGTATCATAAAGGCTTTGGAAGGTGTGGACTGCCAAACAGCGGAGTATGCGCTGGCCCGGGCGTCAAACGATTTGCGAGGGTTTGCATTCGTTCATGCAGACGAGAAAGCCCGCGAGGAATAGCGGCAACTATTTTCGCGGGCGAGGACAAGAATCATTCTTCGATGTGGATGGCCTGGAGTTCGCTTCCGGCAAAGCAGAGCGTCGTTTTGTTGTCGCTGATGAGCGAGTAGGAACACCTGACGTCAATAGGAAGGTATGGATCCGTCGGAGTCAGTGCCTTTCCCTCCCCCGTCAGGACGTTAGTGGATTTGTATGGTTCGATCACGATGGGCGGACGTCCTTTTAAGTAGACAGTAGCTTTCATGGTGTCACCTCCTTTCCGGTGACATTATACCACGGGCCGCGGGCGGCGGTTGAAGAGGAGGCGCAGCGATGGCAAAGATGAAGACGGAATGGCAAAAGGCGGTTGAGAAAGAGGCGAGCGTGGCGTTGACGGCGGGATTTCCGCCGGAGCGGAAGGAGATGGTAGCGGCGGCGTTGGTTGAGACGATGAAGGAGATGGGATGCTCTTATGGGGAGGCCTATGAGGTTTTGGGATGGCTGCGGGAGCATTTACGCCGGAAAGCGGAAAACCTCGTGAAGGCCGCAAGCCTCCACGAGGTCGATGAGTTCCCGGCTTTTCCAAAAGTTAGTTGATGTGCTGCGCGTCGTACGAGGAGTGCAAGTTCTCGATGATGGTCAGAAGTTCTCGGAGCATCGCGTCAGTGTCCATTTTGCCGATGTCATGGCGCTTTTCGAGAATCCGGATGGCCAGAAGCCCCAAGTGATCCCGCAGGACAAGGGCGGGAGCTGGGAGGGAGTGAGAGTAGCTGTCTTTGGCCTTTTCGTAAGAGACATACGCAGAGAATACCAATGACTCCAATTCGTCAGGGGAAATGTTCATGGTGTCACCTCCTTTCGGGTGACATTATACCACGGGCCGCGGGCGGCGGGGAGGTGATGGGGATGGATGAGCTGGTGTTCCGGGTAAGGAGTTCGCTGAATGATTGGAGGGTCACGCAGGGTATCATTGACAGAATATCCGCAATTTACAGCGGGAACTGCAAATTGCGGATAGAGGTTGATGTTACTGCGAATCAGGTGTTGCTGTCGTCGATGGCCGGGAGTTCGATGAGTTGTAATGATGCACCGGAGAAGGCATATACCATGCCAGCGGAGACGATGGTGTAGGAGTGGTCGGGGTAGATGGCAATTTCTTTCATCCTGGCGCCCCGGAGTATAACGGGGGGACAGCCTTCTTTGCAATCGCGGATTTCGCTTACATTTGTCAAGGTAATGGAGTCCGCAAGGCCGTCAATGAATACTTCAATGTTCATGTTTGTGTCACCTCCTTTCGGGTGACATTATACCACGGGCCGCGGGCGGCGCGTGAGTATGAAAGGAAAGAGGCACAGGAGGTTTGATGGATGAGCATGCTGGGTTTGAGAGTTAAAAAGAAGAAGCTGTCAAAGACGACGAAGGAGATCATCGCCGACGCGATCCGGGAAGGAAAGAACGCGTATGAGATCGCGTCTTTGGTGAAGCTCACGGATGATGATGTGCGGTATGCGGCGAAGGCGCTCCACATGACCCGGGCGCTGAACGCGAACGAGGGCTGCGTGACGCGGCAGGCGACTACGGAGGAGATGGGGCTGGATGAGCTCAAGGAAAAACTGGGAATCGGTCCGGATGAGGACGTGGAGTTCATGGAGGCGCCGAAGCCGCCGGAGGTCGTGAGCAAGGAGCCGGAGCCGGAGAAGCCCCGGAAGCGAGGACGGAAGCCGAAAGCGGCTGTCGAGGCGAAGGAGGCCGCCGAAGCGGAAGCACCCCGGACACGGAGGAAGGCAGGGCCAAAGCCGCGGCCGAAGAAGGAGCGGCAGGTAGTAGTGCCGGGAGAGGCGCTGCTGGGGACGATCCGGATCCTGGAAGGCATCGGCAATGATATGTTTGCCGAGGGCGCCCAGGATGAGGAAAGCGGGACGTGGCTGGGGTTCACGTACGATCAGGTGGTGACGACGCTTAAACTGCTGCGGACGATAGACAGAATTTGCCAGCGGTTGAGCCATTAGAGAGGAGGTCAATGAAATGAAAGATATCGTGATTATCCACCGGCTGAAAGACGGGACCATCATCGACAAGGAGCATGGGTTCCCGGATACGCCGGAGTGTCGGGAGGCATGGCGGAAGGTTTTCAAGATTTTGGCGGAAGAGAAGTTGGCGAAAAAGTTGAAGGAAGAGATGGACGCGGTTTAAGAGGAGGAGAATGTATGAGGAGCAACAGGGACACGGCCCGCATGGTGGTCATGTGGGAGGTCGAGAAGGCGCTGGATGATTACGATCTGATGACGATTGAGCGCCTTATGGCACGCCTTGGCCAGATGCGTATCGAGACGGTCATCATGGACGCGGTATCAAAAGCCATCGACCGGGCGGATGATGCGGGATTGGCACTGGCGGAGCGGTTTGCCAATAACCAGGCGGAGATCCGCGAGATCAGGGAACACCGGAAAGGAGTCGGAGCATGACAAAGATCTATCTTTCCCATCCTTATGGCGGGAGTGAGAAAAACCGGGCGGCAGCCAAGGATGTGGCAGCGCTTTACCGCTGGGCCTGGGCCGGCGAAAGGGGTAAGGAGGATTACCGGCTGATCAATCCGCTGGAGATCCTGGAGCCGTGGGCCGGGCGGATGTCGGAGGACGAGATTCTGCGGGACGCGGTGGAGCTGATGCGCGGCTGCGAGGCGGTGATTTTCTGCCCGGGATGGAAGCGGTCGCGGGGCTGCCGGCTGGAGCATTATATCGCCGGACGCGAAGGAATCCAGCGGGTGTATCTGCCGGAATATGTAGAGGATGTGGCGCGGGAACTGGCCATGAGTGAGCGCGTTGAGAAGCGCCGGGCGGCTGAGGCGGTGAGCGTGGCATGAGGTTCTGGGAGATGCTGACGCCTTACGGCCAGGCATGGGTGTCGGCGGTCGGGCTGGCGCTGGGGGCTATGGTGTTGCTCAGGTAGGAGGGGTTATGGCCAGGAATAAAATCACCTTTGAAATAGTATGGGGCGACGATCAACGCGCTCACTACTTTTTTACCGGGAGCCAGCGCCAGCCGACTCTCGTCGAGATCAATAACTTTATCTGCGAAAATCGGTTGGAAGACGATCTCCCGGATTATTTCGGAGTAACACATATCGCGCTCAAGGACCAAGAGTGGGTTCCGCCGGAGGAGGTTAAAACAGTGGAGTTTCTCGGATACGACGGCGGCACCGGAGACGGAAGCTGCCCGGTCTGCGGACACGAGCGCGATATGAGCAAGGACGTCTGCCCGGTATGTCTCAGAGGCTGGGAGTAGAGAGGAGCGGCGGAAGATGAAAAGCGTCATCAACGAAATAGCTAAAACCATGCAGATCCAATGCAATCAAGAGCGCGAGGAGAGGAGAATGACAAAATGAGCGAGGAGTTAAAGCCCTGCCCGTTCTGCGGGGGGCGCGATTTGCAGCTTGTCAGAGCCTTGTCAACGGGGCGCTACGTCGTGGAATGCCGTGGGTGCAGGAAACAGGTCTATCTTAATTCCGTCGAGTGCATGGACAGAGGGAACGCGATCAAAGCGTGGAACAGGAGGGCTGGCGATGAACGTATGCAAATGCGGGCGGATTATTCCGCATGAGCCGGACCGACGGAAGCAGCCGCGTCTCTGCCATGTATGCCGGGCAAAGTTTGGCGGAAACGCGCAGCGAGGGAAGCGATTGGCCGGGATAAGAGGGGTGAAGGTGTGAGCGATTCGATTGGCCGGGATGAGAGGGGCGAAAGTGTGAGCGATTTCGGTGAGTTTCTTCGGCAGGCCTGGGCCGAGCGTGGGATGACGCAACGGGAGCTGACGAAGAAATCAGGCGTCAGCGTGAATATGATCGGGTATATTGAGCGCGGCGAGTCGGAGCCAACACTGGAGACAGCGCGGCTGTTGCTGGTGGCGCTGGGGATGTCGTACACGATCGGCATAAAAAAAGACCGCACAGGTTGATGCCCTGTACGGTCATAGGTTGATGACGTATCAATATCATCATTTTCATTATAGCAGGAGGTCAGAGAATGGTCAAGATAAATCAGATTGCGCTCGAGAACGTGAAGCGGGTGAAGGCCGTCCAGCTGATGCCAACAGCGAACGGCCTGACAATCATCGGAGGCCGGAACGGGCAAGGAAAGACGTCGGTGTTAGACGCCATCGCCTGGGCGCTAGGTGGGGCGAAATTCGCCCCGAGCGAAGCGAAGCGAGAGGGCAGCGTATCGGCCCCGAAAATCCACATCGAGCTGTCGAACGGGCTGGTCGTCGAAAGGGCAGGAAAGAATTCCACGCTGAAGGTCACCGACCCGTCAGGGAAGAAGACGGGGCAGCGGATTCTCGACGAGCTGATCGAGACGCTGGCGCTGAATCTGCCGTCGTTTATGGCGGCTTCGCCGGTGGAGAAAGGGAAGAAGCTGCTGACGATCATCGGCGTCGAGGATGAAGTACGAAAGCTCGACGAGGAGGAGGCAGCGCTCTATAATCGCCGGACGGAGATCGGCCGCATCGCGGAGCAGAAGAAGCACTTCGCGGCTGAGATGGCGTTCTATCCGGACTGCCCGAAGGAGCCGGTGAGCGCATCGGAGCTGATTGCTGAGCAGCAGGAGATTTTGCGAAGAAACGCGGAGAACCAGCAGAAGCGGGAGCGGGTCCGAGAGATTGAGGCAAAGCTGGCGGCGGCCCAAAGTCGGAAGGCTGAGTTGGAGGAGGCGCTGGCGAAGGTTTGCGCCGAGCTTGATGAGGCCAGGGCAGACCTGGATACGGCACAGAAGTCGGCGCTCGACCTAGAGGACGAATCCACGGCAGAGCTGGAGGAGAACATCGCCAACGTGGACGCGCTGAACGTGAAAATCCGGGCAAACCTCGACCGGGAGAAAGCGGAGA
>JAFSWT010000134.1 GCA_017444395.1 Schwartzia sp. (in: firmicutes)
GAATACCCGCCTTTCTCGACATCACTGGAAAAGCTAGGTATTCTGTAACACAAGATTCCACAATGTCAAGTGGAATTTTCCCGAAGGAGTAAGTTCTACTTTCACTACCGTAAAGTAGAATTTAGCTTTTCAATTGAGGAGAAAGAAATAATCCGGCAAAGAGGTTTACTTTCTCCGCCGGGAGTGGTATAATACCACAAGTAAATATAAGGGTATTGTTGAAGAGTGGGTGCGAGCCCACTCTTTACTCTTATGTGGCAAAGGTTTTTGGGATAGGAGGCGGATGCATGGCAGGCTATGTGGAAAAGGCCGTAGAACCGCTGGTGGAGGAGCTTATCCGGGACGAGGACATTGAACTGGTGGACGTGGAGTACGTCAAGGAAAAGGACTGGTATCTCCGGGTGTTCATCGACCGGGCCGGGGGTGTCGGTATTGAGGACTGCCAGCGCCTCAGTGAGCGCCTGGAGGCCGAGCTGGACCGGCGGGACATCGTCCCCGAGAGCTATATCCTGGAGGTTTCGTCGCCGGGGTTGGACCGGGTGCTGAAAAAGGACCGCGATTTCGCGCGGGAGATGGGAAAGGCCGTTGACGTCTCGCTCTATGAGCCACTCGACGGCGAGAAACTTCTGACGGGAACGCTGGCGGCCTGCGATGGCGAGAGCCTGACGCTGGAGGGGCGGGACCCGCTCCCCCGGGCGAAGATCGCGCAGGTACGGCTGCACATCGACATATAGAATACGGGAGGATATTCATCTTGATCAAGAGCAGCAGAGGTAAAGCCAAGAAAAAGGTCCGGGAGATTGACCGGGGCCAGGAGTTCATGCAGGCTTTCGAGGAATTGGGCCGGGAACGGGGCATTTCGCCCGAGGTCCTGTTCGACGCCATCGAGGCGGCGCTGATTTCCGCTTACCGTAGGAATTTCAGTTCGGCGCAGAATGCCCGGGTGCTTCTGGACCGGAGCACCGGCGAGTATCACGTTTACGCCATCAAGACGGTGGTGGAAGAGGTTGGCAACGACATCACCGAGATTTCCCTGGCGGATGCCCGGGCCATCAGCCCTGATTACGAGCTGGAGGATGTGCTGGAGATTGAGGTGACGCCGGCGAATTTCGGCCGGATTGCTGCCCAGACCGCCAAGCAGGTGGTGGTGCAGCGCATCCGGGAGGCCGAGCGCGGCAACATCTTCGACGAGTTTTCCAGCCGGTCCAGCGATATCGTTACCGGGACGGTGCAGCGGGTGGAGAATCAAAACGTCTATATCGACCTCGGCAAGACGGAGGCTATCCTGCCCGCCGCCGAGCAGATCGAAGGCGAGGAGTACCGCTACGGCGACCGCATCAAGGCGTATATCCTGGAGGTCCGCAAGACCTCGAAGGGACCGCAGATTTCGGTGTCGCGGACGCATCCGGGCCTGTTGAAGCGGCTTTTCGAGCTGGAGGTGCCGGAAATCCAGGAAGGTATCGTCGAGATCAAGTCGGTGGCCCGGGAATCGGGGATGCGCTCGAAGATCGCGGTGTTCTCCCGGGACGAGGAGGTCGATCCCGTGGGGGCCTGCGTCGGCCACAAAGGTTTGCGGGTGCAGGCCGTGGTGAACGAGCTCCGCAACGAGAAAATCGACATCGTGAAATGGAATGCCGACGCCGCGCGCTATATCGCCAACGCGCTGAGCCCGGCCAAGGTGGTGTCGGTGGCGGTGAACGAGGAGGAAAAGGTCTCCCGGGTGGTGGTGCCGGATTATCAACTGTCACTGGCCATCGGCAAGGAGGGGCAGAACGCGCGCCTCGCCGCCAAGCTCACCGGTTGGCGGATTGATATCCGCAGCGAGTCCCAGGCCGAGGGCGAGGAGCTGGATGAGAATATGGACCTGGTAGAGGTCACCGGTGAGGAGGCCTTTACGGCGGAAGGAGACGTGTGATGGCGGGGCCGAAGAAAATCCCGCAGCGCCAATGCATCGGCTGCCAGACGGTCCGGCCCAAGAAGGAAATGGTACGGATCGTGCGGAGCCCCGCGGGGGAGTTCGACGTTGACTTCACGGGCAAGAAACCGGGGCGTGGCGCCTATCTCTGCCACAAGGTTGAGTGCTTTGACGCGGCGGTGAAAGGCCATCGCTTCGCCAAGGCGTTTCAAGGGCCGGTGGCCCCGGAGACAATCGCGGCGCTGCGGACGGGGCTTTTCCCGCCGGAGGCGTGAATGATGGCGGGGAAGAAGGCGGCGGATCTCCTGAGCATGGCACAACGGGCCGGCAAGGTGGCCTCAGGATCTTTCGCGGCCAATCAGGCCATGGAGACAGGCCGGGCTGTGCTGCTTCTGGTGGCGGAGGACGCCTCCGAGGCCACGAAGCGGGATATGGCGATGCGGGCTGAGAAGTGCCAGGTACCGATGATCGTCTGCCTGACAAAAGAAGAGATGGGACATTGCCTGGGCCGGGGAGACCGGGCCGTGGCGGTCCTTTTGGATAGAGGGTTCAGCAAGGCTCTGGAGGAACGGCTCCGGGGTGCGGGATGAGTTACGGAGGTGGTTCCATGTCAAAATACAGAGTATGGGAGTTAGCGAAGGAATTCCATACGGAGAACAAGATCGTTTTGAGCCTGTTGGAGCGGAACGGGCATAAAGTTACGAGTCACATGAGCAGCGTTGGCGACGAGGAACGGGAGCTCTTGCGCAATATCTTCAATGGTAACGCCGTGCGCCAGCCGGTGAAACCGAAGGCGCCGGAGAAGCCAAAGGATACGGTGAAGACGCCGCCGGCGAAGCCGAAGGTGCCGGAAAAGCCGAAGGAGCCGGAGAAGGCGCAGGAGACGGCTCGCCCGGCAGTGCCGCCGCCGGAGGAAAAGCGACCGGTGGCGGAGACGCCGGCGAGACCGCAAGGGCAGCCAACTTCGGCGCCGCGGCCGAACACGACGGAGAACCGTGAGGAACGGCCCCGGGATAATGCGCCGGCTGGCGTCAGCCGTCCGCAAGGGCGCCCGGGGGCGGAGACCAGTCAGCGTCCGGGTGCCGGTCCGGTGAACCGGCCGCGGCCGGAGGGCCAGAACCGTCCCCAGAGCGGCTTTAACAGTAACCGGCCCGCGCTTGGCGGAAATAATCACCCGCGGCCGGAGGGGCAGAATCGCAACCGGCCGTTCAACGCGCCGAATCAGCCATTCAATCCGCAGAGCCAGTCCTTTGATGGTCGGCGTTTCGCCAATAACGGCAGCCGGCCGGGCAACAGCGGGACCGCCGGCGGCAACGGCAATCGCGGCGGTTTCAGCAGCGGCGGCAATGCCGGTGGTAGCGGAAATCGCGGTAGTTTCAGCAACGGCGGCAACGCCGGCGGTGGCAATCGCGGTAGCTTCAACAACGGCGGCAATGCCGGCGGTAGCAACCGCGGTAGCTTCAGCGGCGGCAACGCCGGTGGCGGTAATCGCGGTAGCTTCAGCGGCGGAAATGCCGGTGGCGGTAATCGCGGTGGCTTCAACAACGGCGGTGGGCGGCCCCGGAACAACGGCGCGCCTGTCATCGCTGGCGGCAACGCCGGCGGCGACAACAATCGTCGGCGCCGGGACAACGGCGGCAATAATGGTCGCAACAACAACAATAACAATGGATTCCGCGGCAAAGGGAACGGCTTTGACGGCAAGGGCGCCGGCAATGTGTTCAACCGCAACAACAATAACCGCGGCGGCAAGGCGAACCGCAAGAACAAGAACCAGCAGCCGCAGCCGAAGGTGGAAATCGTCCGGCCGAAGCACATCAAGCTGGGAGAGACCATCGCGGTCAAGGATCTGGCCAGCAAGATGAGCTATACGGCGGCGGAGGTCGTGAAGAAGCTCTTCCTGATGGGCGTCATGGCGACCATCAACCAGGAGATTGACTTCGATACGGCGGCTTTGGTCGCCAGCGAGTTCGGTGTCACCGCTGAGGCGCTGCCGCCGGAGACGGATCCGACGGAGATCCCGGAGATCCAGGACGATCCGGCTTCCCTGGTGCTCCGCCCGCCGGTGGTTACGGTCATGGGCCATGTCGACCATGGCAAGACGTCGCTGTTGGATGTCATCCGCAAGAGTTCCGTGTCGGCGCATGAGGCCGGCGGCATCACCCAGCGCATCGGCGCCTATCAGGTGAATTGCAAAGGGAAGAAGATCGTGTTCCTCGACACGCCGGGCCATGAGGCCTTTACGGCCATGCGGGCCCGCGGCGCCCAGGTCACGGATATCGCGGTTCTCGTCGTGGCGGCGGACGACGGCGTCATGCCCCAGACGGTGGAGGCCATCCACCACGCGCAGGCGGCGGGTGTTCCCATCATCGTCGCCATCAACAAGATCGACAAGCCCGGCGCCAATCCCGAGCGGGTCAAGAAGGAACTCATGGAGCATGAGCTGGTGTCCGAGGAATGGGGCGGCGATACCATCATGGTACCGGTCTCGGCGAAGCAGCAACTGGGCATCGACGACCTGTTGGAGATGATCCTGCTGGTGGCCGAGGTGCAGGAGTTCAAGGCGAACCCGAACCGCGACGCCCGTGGCGTCATCATCGAGGCGCAGCTCGACAAGGGCCGCGGTCCGGTGGCGACGGTACTGGTGCAGAACGGTACCCTGCGGGTCGGCGATTCCATCATCGCCGGTACCACCTTCGGTAAGGTCCGGGCCATGGTCAACGACCGCGGCGAGGCGGTGCGCAAGGCGCCGCCCTCGATGCCGGTAGAGGTGCTTGGCCTTTCCGGGGTGCCGGAGGCCGGCGACCAGTTGGCGGTGCTGGACGAGAAACTGGCCCGCTCCATCGCTGAGAAGCGCATCGAGAAGCAGCGTACCGAGCTCATCAAGTCGAAGAAGGTCTCGCTGGACGACCTGTTCCAGCAGATCCAGGCCGGCCACATCAAGGACCTGAACATCGTCATCAAGGCCGATGTCCAGGGCTCGGTGGAGGCGCTGAACAGTTCGCTGCTGGCCCTCAACAAGAACGACGAGGTCCGGGTCAGTATCGTCCATTCCGGCGTCGGCGCGGTCAGCGAGTCCGATGTCACGCTGGCCTCGGCGGCCAACGCCATCATCATCGCTTTCAACGTGCGGCCGGACGCCAACGCCCGCCGCGCGGCCGACCTCGAGAAGGTGGATATCCGCACGTATCAGGTCATCTACGACGCGCTGAACGACGTCAAGGCGGCCATGTCCGGCCTGTTGGCGCCGAAGTTCAAGGAGGTTATCCAGGGCAAGGTGGAAATCCGCCAGGTCATGAAATTCTCGAAGGTCCTGGTGGCCGGCTCCTATGTGCTGGAAGGCAAGGTTACGAACAATTCGAAGATCCGCATCCTGCGGGACAACGTCGTGGTGCACGACGGCGAAATCGACTCCCTGCGCCGGTTCAAGGACGATGTCAAGGAAGTGGCCGCCGGCTACGAGTGCGGCCTGACCATCAAGGATTTCCGCGACTTCAGGGAGGGCGACATCCTTGAGGTCTATGCCATGGAGGAGGTCGCCACTTCCATCGCCGAGGCCAACGCCGAGGCGGCGGAACGGCACGGCGATGATCAGTAGTAAGGAAAGAGGGAAATGGGACAGTTACGAATGGAACGGGTTCAGGAGCTGATGAAGCAGGAACTCAGCAAGATCATCCTGCAGGATCTGAAGGATCCCCGCATCGGCTTCGTGACCGTGACGCAGGTGGACGTGTCCAGCGATCTCAGAAACGCCAGAGTCTATGTGAGCCTCATGGGCAGCGAGCAGCAGATGACCGACTGCTGGAAAGGCCTCGTGAGCTCACTGGGCTATATGCGGCGGGAAATCGGGCACCGGGTGCGGCTCCGCTATACGCCGGAGCTGTCGCTGGCCCTTGACAAGTCGCTGGATTACAGCGTCCGCATTCAGGAGCTTTTGCAGAAAATCAGCCGGGAGGGGGGACAAGAATGAAGATCACGATGGAAGAAGCGGCGAAGAAGCTGATGGCGGCCCAACGGGTCCTGATCACCGCTCATGTGAATCCGGACGGGGACGCCGTCGGGGCCTCGCTGGGGCTGGCGGCGTTGCTCCGGGAAAAGGGAAAGACGGCGACGGTGGTGCTTGACGACAAGCTGCCGCGCAATCTGGCTTTCCTGCCGGGCTATGACGAGATCCGCCGACCGGACGGGACGCCGCCGGATGTTGACCTCCTGGTGGTACTGGACGCCGATCCGGACCGCGTGGGCGACGCGCTCAAAGGCATTTCGGGCGTGCCGCTGCTCAACATCGACCATCACATCACCAACAAGCAGACGGCCGATTTCTACTATATCGAAAATCGGGCGGCCACGGCGGAGATGATCTACGACATCGCCGAACATCTGGCCTCGTCGTTCCCGAAGGCCATGGCGCTGGCCCTCTATACGGGCCTGTCAGGGGACACCGGCTCCTTCCGCTTTTCCAATACCCGGCCTTCGACGTTCCGGGCCGCAGCCCGGTTGCTGGAGGCGGGGGCGGAGCCCCATGTTGTCTCCGAGAATTTCGAGGTCAAGCCGTTGTCCGTGTTTGAGGGACAGGTGGCGGCACTCCGGACGCTGGAGATGACATCCGGCGGCCGGGTAGCCGGGCTCTATCTCGATCAGGAACTGACGGCGAAACTGGAATCCAGCGAGGGCTTCATCGACATGATCCGGGTCATCGAGGGCGTGGAGGCGGCGGTGCTGATTCGCGCGCTGGAGCCGGCGCGTTGCCGGGTCAGCATCCGGTCCAAGGGCCTCGACGTCACCCGCGTCGCCACGAAGTTCGGCGGCGGCGGCCATGTCCGGGCGGCAGGCTGCACGCTGGAAATGCCGCTGGCGGAGGCCAAGCGGGCCATCCAGACGGCGCTGGACGAGCTTCTGGCGTCGTCATGAGGGACGGGTTCCTCAATGTCCTGAAGCCGCCGGGCATGACCTCCCACGATGTGGTGGGCTTTGTCCGCCGGATGCTGAAACTGAAGAAAGCCGGCCATGCCGGCACGCTGGACCCGGGTGCCGCCGGGGTGCTGCCGGTGGCGGTGGGCCGCGCGACGCGGCTCATCGAGTACCTGGACGAGGTGGACAAGTCTTACCGGGCGGAGCTGCGCTTCGGTCTGGCTACGGACAGCGGCGACGATCTGGGGCAGGTCATTGAACGGGCGGAGGCGTTCGCGCCGCCGGGGCATGAAGCTATCCTGCGGGCGGCGCAAAGTCTCACCGGTGTCATCACGCAGGTGCCGCCGGTCTATTCCGCTGTCAAGATCAACGGGCGACGGGCCTGCGACCTCATGCGGCAGAACATCCCCGTCGAGCTGCCGGCCCGGCAGGTCACAATCTATCGTCTGGATATACTGAAGGAAGACGCCGACCGGTTGCTCATCGACGTGGATTGCTCCAAGGGGACGTATATCCGCTCCCTGTGCCGTGACCTCGGGGCCCGGCTCGGTATCCCGGCGGTCATGGCCTTTCTTTTGCGGCGCCGGGTGGGCGATTTCCGGCTGGAGGATGCCTGCACGCCGGAAGAACTCGCCCACCGGGGGGAGGACGCCGTTGAGCCGCCGGAGCGATACCTGGCCCATCTGGAACGCTATGATTTGCCGGCAGCCCGGGCCGACGCCTTTTGTCACGGGCTGCCGCATCACGACAGCGGCTTTTCCGGGCGTGGCCGGCTGGCGGTTTTCGGGCCGGCGGGCTTCCTCGGCGTCGGGCGCTTTGACCCGGAGACATCCTCCCTTGTGCCGGAAAAGGTGTACCGGACGGAATAATAAAGCAAGAAATGGATGCGTTACTGAATGGAAGTATGGGAAGAGCTGGCAGCGGTTCCGCCAGCGTTTCAGGGGGGTATCATGGCCCTCGGAACCTTTGACGGGCTCCATCTGGGCCATCAGCAGGTCATCCGGCGGGCACTGGAATGGGCGGCGCGGGAATCCCGACCGGGATTGGCGCTGACGTTTCGCAACCATCCGCTTTCCGTCATTGCCCCGGCGCGGGCCCCCCGCTGCATCGAGACGGCAGCGGCCCGGCGGGAGGTGTTGGAGCGGCTGGGGGTTGATTTCCTGATCGAGCTGACGTTTACGGCGGCGCTCGCGGCTCTGCCCGCCGGCGATTTCCTGCGGCTTTTGACAGATACGGCGGCGCCGGCCGGCCTCGTGGTGGGGGAGAATTTCTCCTTCGGCGCCGGCCGGGGAGGAACGTCCGCTTTTTTAAGGGAGGCCGCGCCGCGGTATGGGCTGCGGACGGAAATATGTCCGCTGACGATGCTGGACGGTGAAATCGTTTCCAGCACGCGAATTCGTTCACTCATAGCGGCGGGGGATCTCAGGGCGGTCAATGACCTTCTGGGGCGTCCCTTTGCCGTGACCGGCGAGGTGCAGCATGGCGATGCCCGGGGCCATCGGCTGGGCTTTCCCACCGCGAACCTGCCGTTGGCCCCGGACTGGGCTATGCTCCCCCAGGGCGCCTACGCGGTCCGGGCGCGATTTGAGGGGCATGACCGCTTTGGCATTGCCAATATCGGCAACAATCCCACTTTTGACGGCAAGGAATCCCGGCTGGAAATCCACCTTTTCGACTATGCCGGCGATCTTTACGGGGTGCGGCTCAAGGTTCTTTTCATTGAACGGTTGCGGGAGGAGCGCCATTTCGGTTCCATGGATGAGCTTCGCCGCCAGCTCTGCGACGACGAGACCCGGGCTCGTAAAATCTTTCATTTACAATGATCGTTCTCTGTGCTATAATACCCAAGATATGTTTTTGATCCGCCGCGAAGACAGCGAGGAACTCCGACGCTGCCCTGGCGGCCGGGGATGAGGATTTAAATTTTAGGAGGAAGAAACGAATGCTTACCCAGGAAGAAAAGACAGCGCTTATCCAGCAGTACGCCGTGCATGAGGGCGACACCGGTTCGCCGGAGGTCCAGATCGCGATCCTGACGTCGCGCATCGCTTATCTCACCGAGCATCTCAAGGCGCACAAGAAGGACCACCATTCCCGTCGCGGCCTGCTGAAGATGGTCGGCCATCGTCGCCGGCTGCTGAGCTATCTCTACAAGACGGATATCGAGCGCTATCGTTCCATCATCGCCAAGCTCGACTTGCGGAAGTAAGAAAAAAGCGGGGATTTCCCCGCTTTTTTTCGTGGCCTGTAAAAAGAGGATTTTTAAGGATTTTGTCGAAATATTCAAGGTTAGAAAAGCTACGAGAGAGAAGTAGGAGGAAAACAGATGCAGAGCTTTGAAATGGAAGTCGGCGGCCGGCCGCTCATCATCGAGAACGGCAAGATGGCGAAGCAGGCGAACGGCGCTGTCCTGGTGCGCTACGGCGATACTGTGGTGCTGGTGGCAGCGACCGCTTCCACGGAGCCCCGGGAAGGCGTTGACTTTTTCCCGCTGACCGTGGATTACGAGGAGAAGATGTACGCCGTGGGCAAGGTGCCCGGCGGCTTCATAAAGAGGGAGGGGCGCCCCAGCAATCAGGCGATTCTCTGCGCCCGCCTCATCGACCGGCCCATCCGGCCGTTGTTCCCGAAAGGGTTCCGCAACGATGTCAACGTGATTGCCACGGTGCTCTCGGTGGAGCAGGACAACCCGCCTGAGATTGCCGCCATGATTGGTGCATCCTGCGCCCTCTGCGTCTCGGATATTCCCTTCAACGGCCCCATTGCCGGCGTCCGCGTCGGCCGGGTGGACGGCAAGTTCGTCATCAATCCGACAGTGGAACAGCGCGAGCATTCCGATCTCAACCTCACCATCGCCGGTTCCAAAGAGGCGGTGATGATGGTGGAGGCTGGTGCCAACGAGTTGCCGGAGGACGTCATTCTGGAGTCCATTTTGTTCGGCCACCGGGAAATCAAGCGCATCGTCGAATTCCAGGAGAGCATCGTCGCCGCCTGCGCCAAGCCGAAGCGGGAGATGAAGCTGTTTGAGATTCCCGCGGCTTTGGAGCAGGGCATCCGCGATTTCGCCGCCGCCCGTCTCGACGCCGCCGTCCGCAATCCCGACAAGCTGCAGCGGGACGAGAACATCGCTGCCATCAATGCCGAGACGATGGAGCATTTCCTGGCGGAGTATCCCGAGTCGGCCAAGGAAATCGCTTCGGTGCTGCACGATGTGGAGAAGGAAATCGTGCGCCACATGATCACCCATGAGAAGATCCGTCCCGATGGCCGGGCGCTCGACGAGGTGCGGCCGGTGACCTGCGAAGTCGGGCTGCTGCCCCGGGCGCACGGCTCCGGGCTCTTCACCCGCGGCCAGACGCAGATCCTCACCGTCACCACGCTGGGGGCGCTCAGCGATGAGCAGATCATCGACGGCCTCGGCACCGAGAAATCCAAGCGGTATATCCATCAGTACAACTTCCCCGGCTACAGCGTCGGCGAGGCCCGCCCGGCCCGTGGCCCCGGACGCCGTGAGATCGGTCACGGCGCGCTGGCGGAGCGGGCGCTGATTCCCGTCATTCCGTCGGAAGAAGAATTCCCCTACATGCTGCGGCTCGTCTCCGAGGTTCTGGAGTCCAACGGCTCCAGCTCCATGGGCAGCGTCTGCGGCAGCACCCTGTCGCTGATGCAGGCCGGCGTTCCCATCAAGCGGCCGGTGGCCGGCGTGGCCATGGGCCTCGTCAAGGACGGGGACCAGTTCACGATTCTCACCGACATCCAGGGCATGGAGGACGCCCTCGGCGATATGGACTTCAAGGTGGCCGGTACCGAGCAGGGCATCACCGCCATCCAGATGGACATCAAGGTCGCCGGCATCAGCCGTGCCATCCTGGCCTCGGCACTGGAGCAGGCGAAACGGGGCCGCGCCTTCATCATGGGCAAGATGCTCGAATGCATCTCCGAGCCGGCGCCGGACCTCTCGCCGTACGCGCCGCGAGTCACCACCATGCACATCAACGTGGACAAGATTCGCACCGTCATCGGCCCGGGCGGCAAGATGATCAAGAAGATCGTGGACGAGACGAACACCCAGATCGACATCGAGGAGGACGGCACCATCTACATCTCCGCTGTCAACGTGGAGGATTCAAAGAAGGCCGTCGCCATCATCGAGGAACTGACCCGGGATGTCGAAGTTGGTGCCACCTACAAGGGCCGCGTCACCCGCATCATGGCCTTCGGCGCCTTCGTCGAGGTCCTGCCGGGCCGCGAGGGGCTCTGCCATATCTCCCAGCTCGCCAAGCGGCGGGTGGAAAAGGTGGAGGACGTGGTCAAGGTCGGCGATATGCTGGAAGTCAAGGTCACGGAAATCGACCGTCAGGGACGCGTCAATCTCTCCCACAAGGTATTGCTGTAAAAGAAAAGATTGCAAGATCTCCCGGCGCGGGGCAACCGTCCGGGAGATTTTTTCTGCCCTTTTCCGGGCAAGGAGGCGAAAACGCGCTGCTTTCGCGGCCGGAACGCGTTTTCATGAAATCGTCGCCGCCGGCAGGATTTTTTTCCCGGATAGCGAAATAAGAAAAACAGAGAAAAATAATTTCCGGTTTTTGCCGGTGGGGCGAAGGGAGGGGGAGCCCGATGCTGATTCGTGAGGCGTGTTCCGTGGCGTTGTACTGCCAGCGCTGCGGCAAGATCCATGTGCAGGATATTCCCTGCTTTTCGGTGTCGCCGCAGGACGTCCTGCGCTGCGACAGTTGCGGTCATGAACAGGCAATCCTGCAGCGTTTGCCGGGCGGCCTCTTTGCCCTCACCGTCGGTTGCGTCGGCTGCGGCACGGAAAACCGTGTGATATATTCCCTGAAGGCCCTGCGCCGTTTGCAGCTGGAAAAGCTCTACTGCCGGCGGGAACATTTTGAGCTGGGCTATCTCGGCCGGCGGCGGCGCATCGAGGAACTGCTGGCCTTCAACCAGGCGGAATTTGAGGCCCTGCATCCCAACGACGGCATCAATTTCATCGAAAAGCAGCGCGTCCTGCTGGAGGCACTGAATCGCGTGCATGAGATGGCGGCGTTGGGCGCTATCGCTTGTCCCTGCGGCAACGAGACGATTTCCGCCTATATCCGTGGCAATTCCATCGTCCTCGAGTGCGGCTGCTGCGGCAGCTCCTACGTGCTGCGGGCGGAGGAGGACGGCGATCTGGCCCGCCTCGGCCGGGGCTTCGATATCGGCCTCATCGCCCCCGGACGGGCCCGGAGTCGCACTTGAGTCAGTTTTGACGGCGGCGGAAAAAAAGGGGAAAAAGTTTGCTGAACTGCAAACTTAAATTCCACTTACGAAGCACGGAAATGGACAGTGGAAACTACTATTACAGCCCGGGGAAATTCATAGGTCCAAAGCACGAAAAAATGGGAGGAATATCTGTTACAGGCCGAGTCGGGGACATGATTTCCCGTAAA
>JAFSWT010000015.1 GCA_017444395.1 Schwartzia sp. (in: firmicutes)
GGACGTGGTCGGGCGGATCATGGCGGCGTGGGAAAAGACGGAAGGGCATGACCGCGTGCGCATCGGACACGCCGTCGAGTACACCGAATATGAGAAGAAGGATCCCGGCAATGCGGGACAGGGTTGATGAATCACCGGGCACCGGCCCGGAGGGAGGCGGATTGTGAGGAAGATCATCATCATCGCGTTCCTGATTCTTTTCGCCGCCCTCGCGGGGATTTATCAAACCCAGAAGGGTGAGGTAGACACGGACGTGACCGCCCGGACCACGAAGGTCGGCGTGCTGCTGAGCGGGCCCCGCGACGACCGCAACTTCAATCAGACGCATTATGAAGCGATCGAATCTATCAAAGACGAGCTCAATCTGGAGGTCGTTTATCGGGAGAACGTACCCGACGATTGCTATGAGGACGTTGTCAGCCTCATTCAAGGCGAAGGGTGCCGGATCATCATCGGAGTTTCCTTTGGATTTTACGGGCCTATGGAAAAAGCCGCAGCGGAGTATCCGGACATTTATTTCCTCCACACATCGGGGCCCGGCCATCGGCACAATCTCGCCACGATTTTCGGCAGGATGTACCAGGCTCGGTATCTTTCGGGCATTGTGGCGGGTATGAAGACGAAGACAGGAGAGCTGGGCTATGTGGCGGCTTTTCCCATCTCACAGGTCATCCGGGGCATCAACGCCTTCGCATTGGGGGCACGCAGCGTCCGCCCGGACGCAAAAATTCATGTACGCTACTGCGGTTCCTGGGTGGAGGACGCACCGGCCGGAGAAGCGTGCCGGGCGCTGCTGGACAGCCATCCCATCGACGTCATGACCCTGCACACCAATTCCCTCGCACCGCATCGGGAGGCGGACGCGAGAGGGATATGGTCCGTCGGCTACAACCGGGACAACGCCGGCCTGTTTCCCAAAACCTATCTGACGGCCTGCGTATGGCGATTGAATGTGTATTATTACAAACAGATCCTTGCCATCCTGCAGGGAAAATTCCACGGGCGCAATGAATGGATCGATATGGACGAAGGAATCGTCGGCCTCTCGCGATTGTCCGATCATACCGACGTACAGACGAAGGCAAAGGTTGAGGCAGCCAATGCGCGCCTGCGGGAAGGCGGGTTTGATGTATTCTACGGCCCCATCCGGGACAATACGGGGCGCTTGCGCGTCGAGGCGGGAGAATCCATGACGGACGACGAGATGTTGAATCACTTTGACTGGTACGTGGAGGGTGTGGCCATTGAAGGGCAGGGAATGGACAAAGCGTAATCTGCCGCTGCTGTTGGCGGGACTCATCATCGTCGCGCTGGTGGTCATCATACAGAGTTTCCGGCTGCCTGGGATTCAGCGGCAGACCGTGTTGGGCTGTGTTCTGGTCGGCTCGAAGGAAGACATGGGTTGGAACGAAAACCATTACAACTCGATCCTGAACGCCTGCCGCGCCCACGGCTGTGGCTTCGCGGTGCGGGAGCGCGTGGCGGAAAGCGGTGACGCCGTGACCAGGGCCGTCGCCGGACTGGTGAAGGAAGGGGCGAACGTCATCTTTCTGACCAGCTTCGGGTACGGGGCGAAAATGGACGAAATGGCCCAGGCCAATCCACGGGTGGCGTTTTTCGGCATTTCCGGCGAAAGAGCAGCCAAAAATGCCACCACCTATTTTGCCCGTCTGTATCATGTGCGGTATCTTGCCGGCGTCATCGCCGGCGCGGAGAGCAAGACGGGGGTGCTGGGCTATGTGGCCGCCATGCCCAATGCCCAGACAAACCGGGGTATCAACGCCTACGCGATGGGCATGCGGTTCGCCAACCCGAACGCGCGTCTCATCGTCCGGTTCACCGGGAGCTGGGACGACGAGGCGGCGGAGCGGGAAAGCGTCGCCCGGCTCCAGCAGGAAGGGGCGGACGTGATCACCTATCACACGGATAAGCCCTGCGCCATAGAGGAAGCGGAGAAGCGCGGCCTCATGAGCGTCGGCTACGAGGCCGTGCACGGGGCCTATTCCGACCGGTTCCTGACGGCGGCGCTGTACGACTGGGAGATCATCTACGGGAAAGTGATCGGGGACTATCTGAGCGGGCGGACGAATTTTGCCAACGGTTACTGGCTCGGCCTCGAGGACGGCGCCGTCGCTCTGCATCCGCTGTCCTCCCGGGTATCGCAGGAGACGGCGTTCCTGGCGTCGATGGAAAAGACGCGGCTCCTGAATAACCGCAGCGTGTTTTCCGGCGTCATTTACGACAACCAGGGAACGCTTCGCTGCGGGGAAGGCGAAAGGATCAACGACCGTGAGCTGTTTACCGGCATGGACTGGTTCGTCGAAGGAGTAGAGATCTATGAGTAACCGGTTTTCGCAGATGGGGAAAGGAAACCTTCTCGCCATACTGGTCTTCGGGCTGCTGCTGCTTTTGGTGGGCGCGCTGTTCCAGCGGCGGGTGGACGAGCTTTTGACCGCCTATACCGAGAGCCAGACGAGGCGGCAGGCGGAGACGCTGGCGAGCCAGGCGGCGGAAAGCCTCGGCGCCGAGCTGAAAACCCTCGCCTATGCCGCCTCGAAGATCGAGTCCAATCCCGGGGAAATCGATCGGCTGGTGCCGCTGCTTTTCAACGAGAAAGGCGTCCGGCAGGGGCTTCTGGGCATCGACGGCCGGGCAGTGTACGGGGACGCGCTGTCCCTGCACGCTTACAGCGGCATAAAGAATGCCTTCCGGGGCAAAAGCGCCGTCACGTTCAACCGGAGCCAGGGGCTGCTCTTTACCTATCCGGTGTTTCACGGCAAGAACGTCAAATACGTCCTCTACCGGCTGTATCCGATGGAGGCCATCGGGGACCGGTTTTCCATCAGTTGCTACGATGACATCGGCAAGATGCTGATCGCCTCCCGGGAGGGGGACATCGTCGTCCCGTTCGCGGGAGAAAACGCCGGGGACACCAACTTCATACAGAGCGGGACGATGAAGGGGTTTTACCGCTCCATGCACCGGGAGATGGAAGTCTCGGTGGCGGCGGCCCGTATGTTCCCAACGGAGCGTGGGGAAATGCTGCTGTTCGAGGCGGAGATTCCCGGCACCGATTACCTTTTGGCCGGGTTTGTGCCCCGGGAAAAAGCCTCTGAGGGCATCGAGAACATCACCCTGCTGGTGATCTGGGTGTTCAGCCTGCTGATGCTGCTTGTCGCGCTGGGCGCCCTGTACATGGTCCGCATCCGGGTGCAGGTCCAGGAGAGCGAGGAATTGCTGGCGGCCAGGGACGCGGCCGAGAAAGCCCGGATGGAAGCGGAGAAGGCGTCCCAGGCCAAGAGCGAGTTCCTGTCCAATATGTCCCATGAGATCCGCACGCCGATCAACGCCATTCTCGGCATGAACGAAATGGTGCTGCGGGAATGCGAGGACAATGCCATCCTCGCCTATTCGGAAAACGTCAGGACGGCGGGCAACACGCTGCTGGGCATCGTCAACGACATCCTCGATTTCTCGAA
>JAFSWT010000135.1 GCA_017444395.1 Schwartzia sp. (in: firmicutes)
CGCGCGGCGCACCGCCGTCACCGAGGCGCAGACCTTGTGCCTGAGCATCCCGCCCCCCGCGCCGTAGGACACCAGCGCGCCCCGGTCGATCAGCGCGGCGACTTCCGGCGTGACATCGGAGGTATAGACGGGCGAGCCGAGAATGATGCCCTCCGCCGCTTTCATCTTTTCGAGAATTTCGTTGCAAATATCCGTCTTGATGATACATTCCCCGTTTTTCAACTCGCAGCATTGGAAGCAGCCGAGGCAGGGACGTATCCCGGAGCCTCCGAGCTGAATAAACTCCGTATCGATGCCGTGCGCTTCCAGCACATGGAACACTTCGCGAATGATGATCGCGGTGTTTCCCTCCCTGTGGGGGCTGCCGTTGATTCCGATGACTTTCATCGCAATCGCCTCACTTCATCAAATTCTTGCCGAAGAACGCTTCCAGCTTGTTCACCGCTTTGTCCACATACTCCGGTACCCAGTAGGTGCGAATGTGGCTCGCGCCCTCGATCAAAAAAAGTTCCTTGTTCTCCGTGCCGCTGGCTTTCGCGAAAGCATCCTCCGTCATGTAGAGGGTGTCCGCTTTTTCCCCGGCGATCATCAGGAGCGGTTGGTCGATGAGATCCATCCTGTCCTCTGTGTCGAAGGCCATGAGCTTCATGAAGGATTCCGTGGTATAACTGCCCGTGGCGTTCGGATGGCGATGGGACAGGCCGTAATACTCGATGCCGTCGCGATAGAGCGTGTTTTCCGGAAGTTCCTCCATTTTCGCCCGGAGTTGGTCGTCGGTGGCGTTCGGCGGCAGGAACCCTTCGTAGAGGATTTCCCCGGCAAGCTCCTTGTCCCGCGCCTCTGCCGCCTTTTGGAGACGCTTGGGAATCCCCGCCTTGTCCGCGTCCAGGAATCCGTTCCGGCGCACCCGACCAGAATTGAACATGGAGAGCGTCGCCACCGCTTTGATGCGCTTGTCCGTTTGGGCCGTCGCCAGCGTATAGCCGCCGCCCCCGCAGATGCCGAGGGAGCCGATGCGCGACTTGTCCACCTTCGGCAACATGGAGAGATAATCCACCATGCCGCTGACATCCTCGATGCGGTTCGACGGATAATCCCGCAGCCTCGGCTCGCCGCCGCTCGCGCCCTGATACCGGGCGTCGCAGGCAATCGCGACATACCCGAGCTCCGCCAACTTTTGCGCGTAAAGCCCGGCCACCTGTTCCTTGCAGCCGCCGTTGGGGTGGGCGACCGTCACGGCGGCGTAAGTTTTCCCGTCGTTTTCATCATAGCCGGCCGGAAGAGAGAGATTGGCGGCAGCCTTGATGCCGTTCACCTTATATTCCACAGGCCGAATGTTCACCTTGCCGGGCTCGTTCTTCTCAATCGCACCCCGATAGACAAGCCCAAAGGGGTTCTTGTTTTCCGCCGTCTTCATCTCAGTTCCCTCCGTCGTTTTCGCCGCCGCCATCGCCGCCGGCATTTCACCTACATAACCCGTGCTCGTCCCTAAAACAATTCCCGCCATCAAAAACGACGCGACCAGTTTTGCTTTCATCTTCATAAAAAACCGTCCTTCCATTTGTTTGATATCGCTTCCCTTATTCCGCAAGCCCTTTTTCCTGCAGCCATGCCTCCATCAAGTCGGCAACCTCGATGTTGTTCAGGTCGGAAAAAGGGAAATGCGTGTTGCCTGTGACGCCGACGTCCGGCAGATGCACTACTGTCGCATCGCCGCCGTGGCGATTGACTGTCTCGGCCCAAAGCCGCGCCATTTCGAGACGTGCCCGCCAGCCGTCCGCATTCCATGCTTCGGTGTATTCATCCGCGATA